>JACQRR010000132.1 GCA_016206365.1 Candidatus Roizmanbacteria bacterium
ACAGCATAAAAGAAAAAGAAATTTTTACCTTACCCAAGGCGTTGAAAAGATTCATAAAAGGAGTTGAGTAGGATGAAAAAAAAGACGCGACAATAAAAATATAAAAGAATGGTAAGGCTGGTTCCCATTTATTATATTTTGGAATAATTTCAACCAATGGTTTCATCAAAAGTGCAAGTCCAACTAGGGTCGGAGCAAGTAAAGTAGTCTGATAATTTAAAAGCTTTTCAATCAGCCGTGAAATTTTTTGCTTATCGCTTTGAATTCGGGAAATAACAGGGAAAAGAACGCGGCTGATGTTATCCATAATGATTCTGATGGGAGACTCTGCCCATTTTTTCGCCCAGCCGATATAGCCTAATCCTTCAAAGCCCAAAACTTTTCCTAAAAATAAAGTTATGAGGTCGTCTTTGAATAAAGCTAAAAAGGAGCTGGCTTGAAAAGGAATGCCAAAAGAAAGAAGCTGTTTCAAGCTTTTTGTTGATATGCCAAAGCCAGGCCTCCAAAAAGAAATTGAGTACATTGCTATTAACCCAATCACTGCTCTGGTTATAACCGCGTATGTAAAACTCATAACGCCAAAATTTAATAATGCCAATGTTATTACCAGTAGATAAAAAACCGTATTTTCTATGATCTGAACTTGGACAATTTTTTGAAATTGAATTTTTCTTTCCAGAAAGATCGAAGGAATTGTTTTTAAGGAAGAGATAAAAAAAGCCAATAATAGCCCCCAAAAAAGATATATACCCTCAACTGGAAGATTGTAGAACTTCCTGATAAAAGATGTTGACAGAAAACCTATAATTATAAGAGTGACGATCAGTGTTTGCTGGACTGTAAAAGTTGTCTTTATATCATCATCTGTGATTTCTTTCCTTTGAATAAGCGAAGCAGCGAGTCCGATGTCTGAAAAATAATTGAGAAGAGAGATCATAGATAAAACAGTTATATACATCCCAAATACTGTCGGGGAAAGAAGAATTGTAAGGACGAGATTAGCGATTAATCCCAAAATAGCAGAATATCCGCTCTGAAAGAAGAGACTCAAAACGCTTGTTATAATTCTCTTATGCATAAGGCAAAATCAATAATTATTGATCTAATGCTTCTTTTTATTATAACAATTCCGGCTTTCATTCGGATTTTGAGTAACCAATACTTCTCAATGCATGATGATCAGCATATTGTCCGGTTATTTTTATTAGATCAAGGATTGAGGCAGGGATATCTATATCCTAGGTGGGTTGACGGGCTTGGGTTTGGTTTTGGATACCCTCTTTATAATTTCTATCCGCCGCTTGTTTATTATATTGGCGAATTATTTCATCTTTTAGGTTTTTCTTTAATCTGGTCTATAAAGTTAGTTTTCATCCTTGGGTTTTATCTCGGGGCTTTTGGAATTTATTTACTAGTTAAAAAATTCACCAATAGATTGTCAGCTTTTTTAAGCGCAACTTTATATACTTATTTTTTCTACCATGCCGTATTGATCTACGTAAGAGGAGCGTTGGCAGAATTTTTAAGTCTAGCGATTTTGCCTTTTGTTTTATTAGCTTTGCATAATTTGGCCAATAAGCTCAGCTTGAGGAATGGTATTTTATTTGGACTATTTTTAGCTCTACTTATACTTACTCATCCCTTAATAGCTTTACCATCAATGATGTTTATCGGATTTTCGTTTTTATTTTATTTATTAAAATTTAAATTTAATTTGAAATTTTTTAATTTATTTATTTGTGGATTAGTCTTAGGACTCTCTTTATCAGCGTTTTTCTGGCTGCCTTCATTGTTGGAAAGAAAGCATACTTTGGTAGATCAAATTTTAACCTCCGAACAGGCCAGTTATAAGTTTCATTATATTTATCCTCAACAGTTTATCTATTCTCCTTGGGGATACGGAGGATCAACTGGAGGATTATCAGATGGAATGACTTTTCAGTTGGGGAAAATTCATATCGGATTAACAATCGCAGCAGTTATATTAGGAATTTTACTAGGTGTGTATTTGTCATTCCCGCGAAAGCGGGAATCTAGTTTGTCTGGATTCCTGATCAAGTCAGGAATGACGAATCAGCTAAATCTTTTTCACTTCTTTGTCTTTCTTTTATGTTTCAGTCTTTTTATGACAACGGAATATTCTTCTTTTGTCTGGGATAGAATCAACTATCTTTGGTATCTGCAGTTCCCCTGGCGATTTTTAACCTTTACGACGATTTTTATTTCAATAGTTGGGGGATATTTTATTTATTTTTTAAGCGTCATCCTGAGTCAAGCGAAGGATCTAGTCCCGATTAAATCGGGACGTAAAAATAATTACGCTTCGCTAGATTCTTCACTTCACTTCGTTACGTTCAGAATGACTGGAGTAGTTAGTTTTTTGATTATCATATTAACCATTTTTACCTACCATAAATACTTCAAACCTCAAAGATTAATTCTTACTACTGATAAGCAAAAAACTTCTGTAGATGAAATTTCCTGGCGAATTAGCAGAACTTCATATGAATTTGTTCCTAAAGAAGTTAAGACTAAAAAATCAGAACTTAATACAACTATTCTGGCGATTGAGAAAAAAGACATTCCAAAAAAACCATTTGTTTTACTTGGAGGCGAGGCTAATGTTGAGATTCTCGATAATAGGTTTCAAAACAAAGAGTTCCTTATAGACGCAAAGAGTTCAGTAATATTTAGATTGAATACTTATAATTATCCCGGCTGGGAGGCATATTTAACGCCCGCTACAGTCATTCCGAGCGAGTCCGAAGTTACGTCGGACGAGTCGAGGAATCTAAAAATCTTTGACAATAATGATTTTAAATTAATCACTGTCTATATCCCACCAGGCAAATATAATTTAAATTTTATATTTAAAAATACTCCTGTTCGACATATTGCAAACTTACTATCTTTAGCGACTTTTGTTTCTTTAGTAATGCTGAATTTATTTCAGCATCTTTTTCGTCATTCTGGCTTTGTCCATAATTTAGATCCTGAATCGAGTTCAGGATGACGCGATAGTGTTATTGCGTCAGTTCAAAAAGAAAGATGGTGGACTTATTACCGGGTTTGTCAAATTTTTTTATAAGTTTAATAGGCCAATCAGAGGGAAAGTCTTTTTTTTGGGCAAAGACGGCATAAACGTAATTTTTTTCTACTTCTTTTTGATTTTCAAGTAACGCTTTTTCGTCTAAAGGCCAGTAGCCTTTGATAAATATCTTATCTCCAGGTTTAGTAAATACATCTAACACATCGCCAATCAGACCAAAATTTCCTTCTGCCAAAAGGATTACTTGTTTATCTTTTGATTTTTCTCGGGCAAAAGCAACGATATCTTTAGCTCCCCATCCGGCAGTGGCGCCTTCGATATATTGACCTTTATCTATTTCAGGAAATGGAAT
>JACQRR010000142.1 GCA_016206365.1 Candidatus Roizmanbacteria bacterium
CAGAAAATCAACAAAAAATATAAATTTTATTTATTTTTTTATATTTAATTATTGTTCAATTGTTTCATTTTTATATTGCTATATTGTTATGATTTCGGTTAATTATTTTAGATTTAATAAAATTGGTGAGGCGGAGTTTGAAATAAATAAAGATAATACGGGTTCTCATTTGAGGATATTTGCTGATGAACAGTTGTTGAAAACGATGGATGAAGAGGTATTTATCCAAGGAAGAAATGTCGCTCAGCTTCCTGGCCTTGTGGGGCCAGTTTGTATCATGCCGGATGCCCACTCTGGATATGGAGCCCCAATAGGTACTGTATTCGCTATGGATGCAGAAAAGGGATGTGTTTCTCCAGGCGCCGTCGGATACGATATCAACTGCGGAATGCGTCTAATCACCACTAATCTATTTTTCGAGGAATTAAAGCCGTCGATAGAAAAACTCATAAATCTTTTATTTGAATATATCCCTGCGGGAGTTGGCAGAAAAGGTTTTTTTAAAATTAATAGAGAAGAATTAAGAAAAATAGTTACAGGAGGTGTCGAATACCTGGTTAAAGAAAAGGGAATAGGTTGGCAGGAAGACATTAAACACATAGAAGATTCGGGAAAAATTGGAGGTGCAGATTTTTCCTTTGTTTCCGAAGAAGCTATGGAACGTGGGATCAGCCAGCTGGCTACGCTTGGCTCGGGAAATCACTATCTCGAGATACAAAAGGTTGAAAAAATATTGAATCCAAACATTGCAAAAGAATTGGGGATCAGAGAAAACAATCAGATTGTAGTCATGCTCCATTGTGGTTCGCGGGGATTCGGTCACCAAATTTGCACTGATTATTTAAGAATTTTTGAAGCGCACCTATCTGAGTTTAAGATTGATTTGAATGATAGACAACTGGTTTGTGCGCCCATTCATTCGCAATATGCAAAACAATATCTTTCGGCTATGGCAGCGGCTGCCAACTTTGCCTTTGTCAATAGGGAAGCGATAACCCATCGGATAAGAAGTGTTTTTGAAAAAGTTATCGGCAGATCGGCAGAAAAGCTTGAAATGAATCTAGTCTACGATGTGGCTCATAATATTGCCAAGTTTGAAGAACATAAGATCCCTAATAATATTAAAAAAAACGGGGATCGCAAGCAAAAACATAAAGTACTAGTTCACAGAAAAGGAGCAACAAGATCTTTTCCCAATCAGCCAGTCATCATCGGAGGTTCTATGGAGACAGGAAGTTATCTTCTAGTCGGTAGCGAGGAGGCGATGAAAAAAACATACGGGTCCACTGCTCATGGTTCTGGAAGAACAATGTCTCGAGCGAAGGCAAAAAAGATGGTAAACGGGAAAAATTTGTGGCAAAACATGAAAAGCAAAGGAATTATTGTAAGATCTGCTTCTTGGGCAGGCTTAGCAGAAGAAGCGGGGTTTGCCTACAAAAACATTTCAGATGTGGTAAAATCAGTATCGACAGCAGAACTTTCCCAGCCGGTTGCTTATATGAAACCGGTGGGAAACATCAAAGGATAAATATGTTTTATCATAGCCCCACATACGGAAAAGTCGATCTTGAGAAATTAAAAAACATAATATCTTTTTTTATGGCTCAGGATAAGAAAGCAAGATACGAGATTATAGTTGGCACAGATTCTCAAAAAATAAAAAAAGATGTATACGATTATGTCTCTGCCCTTATTGTTCATAGAGTGGGGTTTGGAGGCATTTATTTTTGGAAACGACAGATCATAGATAGAAAAATAAGCCTAAGAGAAAGGATATATCAAGAAGCAACAATGTCTTTGGAGACCTCGGAAAATTTCATCAATTTTTTTAAGGTCAACGGCATCTCAAGATATAATATTCAAATTCATGTTGATATCGGTCACAACGGAGAGACAAGAGATATGATCACTGAAGTAGTTGGAATGATAAGGGGAAGCGGTTATGATGTAAAAATCAAACCGGACTCATACGGAGCTTCAAAAGTGGCAGATAGATATACTTAAAAAATCTCAAGACTCAAATCTCAAATCTCAAAACTAACTCAGGAATTCTTTAAGATTAGATTCGTCGATTGTGAAACTTTGTCCTTGGCCTGCAATAATATTAAATGCTACTTTGCGTACTATACCCTCGATATTTCTCTCAAGCGATCGAATGCCAGCATCAAAGCCAAGCGGCCTGATAATTTTGTGCCAGGAAGTATCGTCGATTTTAAGATTGTCTTGGGTCAATCCGGCGTTTCTGAGATAACGAGGTAAAACAAAATTTTTTCCTATCATCACTTTTTCTTCATCCGTATACGATGGCATCTGGATAACTTCAAGCCTGTCCATGACCGCAGTTGAGATATTATTGGTATTGTTGGCTGTTGTAACAAACAAAATTTGTGAAAGATCGAATGGATAATCGATAAAATAATCCACAAAATTGCTATTTTGTTCAGGATCGAGTAGTTCGACCAAGACACCCATGACCGAGGCGCGCGACTCTGGCGTTATTCGATCCAGCTCATCAAGAAGAATTACCGGGTTTTTAACTTCGGCCCTCCGCAATGCTCTTATGATCATTCCCGGCTCTGATTCCGGGGTGGTTTTTGATTGACCTCGCAGATCCAGCGCCGAAGACAACCCCCCAAAAGGGATGCGCATGAATTTTCGACCCAAAGCTTCGGCAATCGATTGAGCGATGGTTGTCTTACCCGTGCCTACCAGACCTATAAAAAAAAGTTGAGGAGCGTGGGGTGTGCTAGTGGGCATTTTTTGTTTTTGGATAATAAGGACAGAGAGATACTCGAGGATACGCTGTTTAATTTTTGCCAAGCCATAGTGATTTTTGTCAAGAATCTCTTTTACCTTTTGGATATCAAGAATATCTTCGGTTTTTTTGTTCCAGGGAAGGGTTGTAATCCAGTCGATGTATTTTGCTGTGATATCTATCTGTGATAGATTGCCTCCATATTTTAAGGTGAGTGCGATTCGATCAATTTGGTGAACTGCCTTTTCCCGCAGATTAGCAGGTAGATCTGCTGACTGCAAACGATCTCTTAATTTTTCAACCTCTGATGATCCATTAGAAGTATCCATAATCTTAGCAGACAAATTATCCACTTGACAAATCGAAATTTTTTTTATAAAGTATTGTTACAAAAATTTCGTCCCGGACTTGATTCGGGATCCCGGTAAAATCAGTTTATAAGTTTTTTTTAAAAAAATCTATGGCAAAACAGAAACACAATATTCAACCTCTTTTTGATTATGTATTAGTAAAACCTCTCGAACAAACCCAAACCACTCCTTCGGGTATCGTCTTACCGGATACGGCAAAAGAAAAACCTCAAATCGGTCAAGTTATGGCGGTTGGACCGGGATCAATGAATGATTCTGGAAAAGTGTTTCCTATGAAAGTTAAGGTGGGTCAAAAAGTTCTCTACAAAAAATGGGGAGGAAATGAAGTGAAAGTTGGAAGTGAAGAATGGTTGTTGATAGAGCAGAAAGATGTAATGGCGGTATTACAATAAGAATTTCCACGAATGATAGCTAATTTTCGCTAATTTTAGAATACGTGGTAATTTGCTATGATTAGCGGTAATTCTATTATTATAAGTTAGTTTTATTATTAATATGGCAAAGCAACTAAAATTTTCTGAAGACGCAAGGCAAAAACTTGCCAAGGGAGTTAATATTTTAGCAAAGGCGGTTGTGACAACTTTAGGTCCTCGAGGAAGAAACGTCGCACTAGATCGCAAGTGGGGTGCGCCAAATGTCGTACATGACGGCGTTTCCGTGGCAAAAGAGATCGAACTTGAGGATCCATTTGAAAACATGGGTGCACAACTTGTCAAGGAGGCGGCTTCAAAAACCAACGATGTAGCGGGTGATGGTACTACTACATCGACACTACTTACGCAAACGATGGTCAATTACGGTTTAAAAAATATTACTGCAGGCTCCAACCCCATGATCTTAAAAAAAGGAATAGAGATTGCTGTTGAAGAAGTTGTCAGCCAAGTAAAAAAAATGGCTAAAAAAGTATCGATTAGCAATGAAGAAGAGATTGTTCAGATAGCGACCATTTCAGCGGCCGATCAACAGATTGGAAAACTGATTGCCGAAGCAATCCGTAAGGTTGGCAAAGATGGTGTTGTCACAGTTGAAGAAGGAAAGGGTCTGCAGATGGAGATACAGTACAAGGAGGGGATGGAGTTTGATCGAGGCTATGCTTCTCCTTATTTTGTCACCGAACCTGATAAAATGGTAGCGGAAGTTGAGGATGCCTATATTTTGATCACCGACAAAAAAATCTCGGCTGTATCAGACCTTCTTCCTTTTTTGGAGAAGTTTGTCAAAGTCTCTAAAAATTTGGTGATAATCGCTGACGAAGTCGAGGGAGAAGCATTGGCGACTTTGGTTGTCAATAAATTGAGAGGGACTTTTAATGCACTCGTTGTCAAAGCGCCTGGTTTTGGCGATAGAAGAAAAGAGATGCTTGAAGATGTTGCTATTCTAACAGGCGGGACAGTCATCTCGGAAGATTTAGGAAAAAAACTCGATAATATCGAGGTTGACGACTGTGGAAGAGCTGATAAAGTATGGTCGGACAAGGAAAATTGCCGAATCATAGGCGGAAAAGGCGACTCGGTCAAGATAAAAGCTAGAGTGGCTCAAATAAGACGCGAGATCGAAGAATCTACGTCTGATTTTGATAAGGAAAAACTGCAAGAGAGATTGGCAAAACTATCAGGTGGTGTAGCGGTAATAAACGTAGGTGCAGCTACCGAAGTAGAGATGAAGGAAAAGAAAGAGAGAGTCAACGACGCTGTCGCCGCAACCAAAGCCGCTTTGGAGGAAGGAATTGTTGCCGGAGGTGGCGTGGCACTTCTTCAAGCGCGAAAAGGTTTGGCGGATCTAAAAAAGAAGATGGAGTTTGATGAGGAAAAGACAGGTGTAGATATTGTCTATCGCTCGCTAGCCGAGCCGTTGAAGATGATCGCAGCCAACTCAGGAGCCGACGCTGGATGGGTACTTAGAAAAGTGGAGGAAGCCAAAAACGGCGACTATGGCTTTGACGCCTTGACCTTGGAGTTTGGTTCGATGTTTAAACGGGGCATTATAGACCCGGCCAAGGTGGTTCGCTCAGCTCTTGAGAATGCCTCATCGGTTGCTACGATGGTCTTGACCACGGAGGCATTGATTACCGATCTTCCAGAAAAAGAAAAGGCAATGCCGGCTACACCACAGATGCCGGAATATTAAAATTAATCTATGCTTCTCATAATCCGTTTAGGAAGTGTGTGAAAAGGGCGTGACTGTATGCATGGAATGCTTAATTTGCGCGCTTGCTGAAGTATAAACAAACCATTATAATAAGCATGACGTAACTGATTTTGAAAAATATTTTCGGCCGGAAGAACTTTCTGCTTGTCTCTATATTTGATAGCATCTCTTATCCTTTCTAGGTTTTTCTCATATACGCAGACTGCTTTAATTTTTTTGTCTTTTTTCAAAAGATCATTGACGAACTTTGGCGTCAGATCATCTCCCTCTACTATTACTCTTTTTTTGAGCTTCAAATATGTTTTTATTCGCTTGAAAGACATTTTACATATATGGTTACTTATTTTTTGGTGAATTTTAATTAACTCTTGATCGGTTTTTTGATAGATTTGTTCATCCAATAAGAGCCTTATGAATGACGGGCTTGCTTTATCGGGTTTTTTTTGTAACTCTAATCTAAAATCATCTAGATGAATACAGTCTGTACCCAATTGTTTAGCCAGCTTATCAGCCGCAACTGTTTTGCCTGTTGCCGAACCACCGAGAATCATAAGGATAAGCCAGTCGTTTTTCATGGATGTTAGACTATAATATACAAAATTGCTTTTTTTAAATCATGCCAAAATTACGAGATCATATTATTCTCTTTGATATCGATGGAACTCTTTTTGACACTCAGGCTTTTGGTAGATTAGTTTTTCCAAAAATTACAAAATTAATAGGCAAAGATGAAAAGTTAATAAAAAAAGTTATTGAAGAATATTTTTCTAAATTAGATTCTGGTACCGATTTTCATCCTGGTGATTTTTTAAATCATCTATCAACTCGATTTTCAATAGATTTAAAATTATTAAATGATGAAATAACGGACATTTTCCCAACAGTCAGATTACATATGGAATCTAAAAATTCCAAAGGCATATTGGAAAATAGAGAGATAAGAGGCATTAGTCATTGTTTACATATAAACAGTGTTGCATTAGGCAGATTGCAATATGTTTTAGGCGCACCACAAGGAGATAAAGTAAAACAAGTTCTAGCTTTGCCGAAATGGGTATTTAGTTTAGAAGACAATTTGAAAGAAATTTTTCTAGGTGTACTATGGTCTACTGAAGGTTCAAAACCCCTAAGAACAAAAAAAGACAAAAACACAGGTGGCTATAATTTGTATTTCACGATGGCAAAGGATATTAGACTAATAAGCCACCACATTAAATTTCTAAATCAAATTAGGATGTTATTTAAAGAAGCCGGTATCGAAACAACAGAAGTAAAATTAGGGACGACAAAAACAAAAAGAAAA
>JACQRR010000143.1 GCA_016206365.1 Candidatus Roizmanbacteria bacterium
ACTCTTAAAAGATAAGCGTATCCCGGATTTCCTACCAGATACTCATCGAGTGAGACGGATTCTGTTTCGTATTGCTCTTCTGCGGTTGGACTACCTGCTTTAATTCTGCCCAAAAGCGGCAAGCCAAAAAACTGTGACGAGGGAACTAGTTTTTTTTCATCCATCTTAAAGATACCTTCTCTTATCCATTTATAGACTGCATAAGCGACAGCATTCGTCGAAGCAAATCCGAATAATTTTTGCATTTCTCGGTAAGTAGGTAGTCTTTTTCTTTTGAAATAAAATTCTTTGACTTTATTTAAGGCTGGGCTTTCCATTAATAAAAACGTTTAAACTTTTAAATTTTTAACTAATTAACACGAATTTTTACGCTATTCCTACCTATTTAAAAAATCTCCTTGATCATCTTGACGCTACGAATTTCCACGAATATTAATTGAACTCTTGTTCAATAATCAGTCTACTGAACAACTGTTCAAAAGTCAAGGGGATACAATTCTGTATCCTCCGCAGACCCTGTAGACGCGCTCTTGCGACGCGAGGACGTAGACATCGGGAGCAAGTAAGCGTTCTAGCAGGGTCAAGGGGTAAACCAGAGTTACATGAAATTTGAATTGTTTCACTTTTCCGAAATTTGAATTATCGCTCTGCTATAATTCTTTTGGGGGAACGCGTTATTATCTAAACGGTTGGTAAGACCTATTTCAGCTAAGACATTGACTCTAACTTGATTCTTTATGTTTAACTCTTCATCAATCATTAACGTCTCGAATTATTTATTTAGTATCGAGCAATATAATCATGGTAAAAATACTATTACAGCCGCAACTAAAAGTTTGTTAAATGGATCTCGTCTAAAAGGACAAGAAATTATTGGCTGGGAAAGAATTCTCGCAGAAGCGCGAGCCAGATTTTTATATGAATTAGCAGTCAACAATCACTTGATTGGAAATCAGGAAGTAGGAAGCGTTTTAGAGGTCGACGACGGCCGATCGCAATTAGGGGCTGCACTTAAAAAGTATGGATTCCAAACCGAGACTATTGACGTTTCACAAATCATCGATAGTCCTAACCAATCAATTTCTCTTCTTCCTTCTAAAGATAAATATACATTTGGAGTGACGCATACTTTGTTAGAACATTTTCCATTGTTGGAAAAGGTATCTTTAACGCTGGATTCTATCGCTGAAAAATCACAAGCCATGATTCATCAGGTTCATGCATCGGATATTCCTGCATTTGACTGGGATGAAACACATAGGATTCGCAAGACTAGACAGGAATGGGAAAAATTTTTTAAAGATTGGGCAAGCAATAAAGTAGATTGGACTCATCTTGGTAATCATGACGGTTTTAACGGACGACCACCGAATTATATTTCTGGTAAAGATGGCTACCTACCATTTTATTCTCACTATGATAAGCAATTAATCAGAAGGCTGATTAAAGAAATTACCGCTGCCAACGCAATATCTGTTTCGAGAATACCGCTGCTTCTTACATCGTTTGCTTTAGCAAAAGACAATCCCGTACTTTTATCTGCATTAATTGGAGTTGTATTTTTTTTAGATTCAGCCGATGGGTATGCGGCAAGAAAAGGATTAGGCAATTCGCCAATGGGTCCCCACTTAGATATCGGTGTTGACCATATGGTAGAGATAGCAATTGTAACAAAATTTGCCTATGAAATGAATTTGATTCCTCACGCTATTCCCTGGATTCTCGCTGCCAGAAATTGTCTAACCGATTTCATGAGGCTATATAATGCATTTATCTTTGTCGATGCAGAAACACATCCTCACAAATCATTTGGAACATTCGATAATAGTGGAAGATTCATATCAGCAGCTGTAAAAACTATAGAAGGTGTCGTTCTACCAATCTTCCCATCCCTAGGCGTCCATCTTTCAATCGCTCACGTTTTAGCAAGCTTATATAGAGGCCTTCCTATCATGACAAGTGAAAAATCTCGATTAATCTATAAACATATTCTCGAAAGAATTGCCTCGAGATTAAGAAAATAACCTGACTATATTAATATTCAAGTTAACAATTTTTCCAAGATCGGAGTAACTTGCCAGAAATTTTTTAATCCTTCGTATTCGTTTAAATAATTTTTATCTTTTTCCAAATAAACTTTAACTGCTCTTATTAAAATATTTTTAGGCGTATGCTTACTATCGATAAACTCAACTACTTCTGTTTTATAACCATGTACTCGTAAGATTGCCGCTCTAAAAGTATCTGTTAGCACATTGCTTAATCTTTCTTTGATAATCCCATTCCTGAATAACGGTTCAAAATTTGGCTTAACTCGTAATTGAGTTTGCAGTTCGTGTTGACAGCAAGGAGCCGCCAGAATTATTTTGGCCTTCCATTTTATAGCCTGTGCTAACGCCTCGTCTGTAGCTATATCACAGTTATGTAACGCCAACACTATATCTGGATTTTGCCCTGGGACAAAGCTAATGATTCTATTTTGTACAAATTCAATGTTTGCCCAACTCAACTTTTTAACTTTTTCTTGATTCCGCTTGACTAATAAACCATTAATATCAATACCAGTCACTTTAGTTGAAATCTTTAGTTCATTATTTAAGTAATGATAAGCTGCTAATGTTAGGTAGGCATTTCCACATCCGCAGTCTACCAGATAAATCGGCCGGGAGTTAATTTTTTTTAATTCCTCAATTTCGCTTAAGTATTTTAAGAATTGGTTTATTTGAACGAATTTATTATACATCTTTGCCTTTATCTTCCCTTCTTTAGACATTATTCTTAATGCGATGAGAAAGGGGACTGGTTTTCCTACTTCAAGAATATACTTTTTTTGCCTGTCGTGCCTTAAGTCTGGACTTTCTCCTTGACCTAATTCTCTTATTTTTACTTTTTTGAATTTTTCTTGTGTCAACTCATCTAATTTACTTAATAATTCTTCTCCAAAATAGTTTTTAGTAATATCTTTTTTTCCATCCCAATAAGAAAACTGCATCATCTTTGTGTAACGTATTTCAACAGGACGAACTATCACTTTTTTCCACTTTCCACCACTTCCACTAAATTCAGCTTTGGCAAAATTGGAAGATAATATTCTATTTTTTATATTATTCATACCTTAATTTTACACGATTATGAAGCTTTATAACGTTGAAATGGTACTTTGCTTTAAAATCAGTTAATTATGAATGGAGAGGAAATTATCAGCTTCTTCGATTTTAAAACAAGCGGGTATTAATAAAAAAGAATTATTTAAGAAATAAAGTTATAATACCAGTTTATGATAACTTATACTTATAATGAAAGAACAACGTCAATTTAATCCAGAAAGTTGGTATCAGAATCTGGTTAGAATGGCTGCGTTACCTCTAAGGCCTCGTTATGACAGTCTAGTTGCGCTACATGCGGTGACCTTACAGGATTACGTTGCTCACTTAACTTCTATGACCGAAGAAACAGCATATCAACTAAGCTCTGATGGTAGAACAAGGGCGCTTGTAGTTGCACATATTATGGCGTGGGAACAATGGCAGACACAGATATTTGCTGATCCAGATAAGGAAGAACGAGTTAAAAAACAGATGAGATTGGAAGGCTATTATGATGATGAAAAAGATGAGTACGTGGATTTTAATAATGTGGATGATTTTAATTCATATCAAGCTCAAAAATATGCCAATTGGAGGTGGGAAGATATTCGAAAAAAGGCAATCAAAGTCGCTAAAAAACTTCAGTCGTTTTTCCCAGAAAATCCATCTGAGGAGTGGTTGAACTTTCTTGAAGAAACACAGCCTTATAGTTGGAAACTTACTGAAGAACATACCCTAACAGTCCCGGCTACTTGGTATCTCTGGATGGTTTCTCTTGAGCACGAAGCGGTTGAACACAGAAAAGACTTAGAAGTTGACTAGAAATTAAAATTATATGAGCCTTTTTTCAAAGATAACTTTTTTCATCGAGACGCCTTCTGGTTTTGTCACTTTTTTCAACGACTAACCTGAATCCTTATATAAACTGCTGCTAATCGTTAACCAAAGTTTGGAGGATTTCATATCCATATTCATAAAGCAAATAGTGTCCTTTATTACCATACGTGTGAAGTTCGGCTTTTGGAAGTTGAGATTTTACAAATTTTGCCGTTACATATGGTACGCTTTTATCTTCGGTTCCGTGCCATATAACTACTGGAATACGAATATCCTCTAAATTAAATCCCCAAGGTTGCGCATAGAGTTGCCATTCTTCCACTGCAGATCTCGTTCCTTGTCTAAGCGACTCGATAGTACCACGTCGCATTAATTCTCTATAATTTCTTTGCAAAAACACTTTTTTATCTGAAGATGTTTTCCAAGCTAGACGGAGAAATGGTAATAATTCTGATAGGTGTTTTGCTGCAAAGTTTAGACCCCAGACATTTGCTGCCATTAAATGCGGCGCATGAAGTGAAGACCAGGAGGCTAACTTTAGCATCCGCGAGAGTTGTTTGTAGAGTTCTTTATTACTTACAGGACCAAGTCCAGCGGCAACACCGACTCTAGTCAAACGCTCAGGTATTGCATAAGCAGCAGCGTAAGTATAAGGACCTCCGCCTGAAACTCCAAGAACAGCAAATTTTTTAACCCCAAGATAGTCAGACAGATCTAAAACATCCTCTATCCAGCTAAGGAGCGTACGTCCTGGAGCAGGATCAGACCTACCAAATCCAGGTCTATCCGCACTGATCAAACGAACTCCTAAGGCTTTGGCTGGTTCATCAAGCACTTCTCCACCAATTCTACTCCCTGGCCATCCATGAAAGTAAAAAATTGGTTTACCGTATGGAGCGCCATATTCTGTAAGTGACAATCGCCTTCCGTCAGGAAGTCGAGTGAATTTTATTGATCTCTTCTCTGCATTTATTGAATCGAGTACTTCTTTTTTCATTTTTATTTGAGTTTTTTTTCAAAAACTACAGTTTTCATTTTTACTCCTTCTACCTCTTCGTCTTTCTCGCCGACAATCTTAAATCCCTGTTTTAAATAAAACCCGCAGGCCTTGGTATTTTGTTTTTGACATTCAACTCTTAACTTTTTTCCTGCGGAAAAATGGTCTAACGCAGAATTGAGTAACTGTGAACCTATTCCCTTTCCTTGATAGTGAGGATGAACATAAAGACTGTAGAGAAAAAGGGCATTACCTTCATTCTTTCTTACAATGATTACTCCAATAATATTATCTTTTTTATCTAATGCTTTTGCAAAGTATACATTTGAGCTTTTTAATAGTGATGTCAAGAATTTTGGATTATGCCACTTTTTTGTAATTTTTTCGCTGGCCTCTTCAGAAAAATATTTTTCGTACGTATCTCTCCAGGTAAGGCTCAAAACATCTTTAGCCGCTTTTATTTCGTCTGGTTCTATTTGGCTTATGGTAAACATCTCAACAAAATCGAAAAATTTGCACTATAATATACATTATATGACAAGGATACTTATTAGGGGTATCGTTGGAATTATTTTCTTCGTTTTTATTTTTGTTTCTTTCTTTTCAATCTCTCTTGCTCTAGAAGTTGGAAGTAATAAATTAATCGTGCTTTCTAAAGACGAGGTTGTTGACGAGGATTATTTTGCCGCAGAAATAAGACAGTATAAAAAAGAAACGCTCAGATTAGTAAAACGATCCTATAGTTTGTAATTTTACCTCTTCTTGATTATAATTCCTCAGTATGTCGAGACAAGAAGGCTTTCAGAGGCGCAAATCAGGCTTATATCAAATACCTCATAAAGATGGAACAATATCATTTATTGGGGATACCACAAGCGTCAAGGAGAACGTGCCGTTTGCCTTTCGTAATTCATCCACTCCATTGGATGAAGAGGAGCTCATTGGTAAATTGCAGGAAGCATCTTTACCCGTTAAAGGAAAACCGACTCATATTCTTGGTTGGGGTGGTGATAGTGTATGTTTTAGGATTACCGATGGAGACACTCAGTATGCCGCAGTGTTACGAAGCAATAGAGAATCTGAGAATTGGCAAGATCTTCAAACTCATCGGGATCGAGAGCAAGATATTAATCAAGCATTTTCTCCTTACACTATTCCGCAAAATCTAATGGTGGTCAATGGAATTGATAATAAACCCGCCGTATTGAAAGTAACTCGCGAAATACCCGGAGCAACTCTTTCAGAAGTTTCAGGAACTTACCTATTTATGAATAGAAAGTTAATGGATC
>JACQRR010000010.1 GCA_016206365.1 Candidatus Roizmanbacteria bacterium
ATATTCGCGGGTATTCGCATTCATTCGTAGATTCGTATCACATTTATGCTTTCACCAAATTTTTTCACTACTATTTTCGTTTTCCCGATACTTAATTTATTAGTCTTTTTTTATAAGATTTTTCTCTTTATAAAAATTCCAGGAGCATTTGGTTTGGCAATTATTGCCTTAACTGCTTGTATCCGCTTAATTCTTCACCCTTTCTTCAAACAGCAGCTTGAGACGAGCAAAAAAATGCAAGACTTAAAACCCCATCTGGACCGTCTATCCCAGAAGCATAAACAAGATAAAAAAAAGTTACAAGAGGAACACATGAAGCTTTACCAGCAAGCAGGGATCAATCCGGCCACAGGCTGTCTCTTCATGATAGTTCAGATACCGGTTTTTATCGCTTTATATAATACACTTTCTTTGTTTTTACTTAATGGAAATGCAACAAAAATAATTGCGCAGATAAATAAAGTTGTCTACCATCCCATACTAAAAATTCAAGCAATAGATCCTTGGTTTTTTGGATTTAATTTGGCGGTGTCGCCAGCAAAATCAGGTCAGTGGTATTATTATTTACTACCTATAATAACAGCTTTTTTACAATATTTGCAGACACAAGCGATGACTCCAGCAGTTGCTACACACCCTGAGGGTGAAATGCAGAAAAAAGATGAGAAAAAAAATGAAAGCGGTGATGACTTTCAAAAAGCAATGAGTACCCAGATGAAGTTCATTTTTCCTATAATGATTGGTTGGTTTTCTTATACTTTACCTGTTGGTCTGTCGTTATATTGGAACATATTTTCAATTTTTAGTATAATGCAGTACAAGAAAATTAAAAATTGACGGTAGAGGGTAGAAGATGGAAGATAGAAAATAGAAAAAAATCCATCTCCAATCTTCCATACTCAAAATTCTACCTTCTATCTTCGATCACCCATCGTCTGTATTATATTTTAAAATATGGATAAAATTCAAACAATCAAATCCGAGACAGAAGAGTTATTAAAAAAGATGATCGATAAGTTCGAAATTGAGGTAACACAAGATGAAGATATCTTCCATGTCGTTATCAAGACAGAAGATGAGGTTCCAACTGTGATTGGACGACACGGTGAGACTATCCGCGCCTTGCAAAAAATTTTAGAAGTTATCTTGTATAAAAAATTCGGCGAGCCAGTCGATCTTCTGGTAAATGTCAACGATTATAGAGAGAAACAAATAGAACGCCTCGAAGGCATAGCAAAAGAAATAGCTGACCGTGTCAAAAATGAGAATCGGGAGGTGCCTTTGCGTTCATTCTCCTCCTATGAAAGAAAAATAATCCACGAATATATAGCCAAAAATTACCCTGGCCTTACTTCTTACTCCGTTGGTGAGGGAAGAGACAGACAGCTCATGGTCGCCCCGAAAAAAGAAGAACAGACTTCGGAATAAATCTCCTGTAAAATGAAATTTAGACAGAAAGTTGACAATTGTATCCCATAGTACTATAATTCAATATGTATCCCCAAAAAAGAAGTAATTTAGTAAAAAAAGCCCTTCTTTTCCTTCCGATACTCATCGTTATCCCTTTTGTTGTCACGTTTGATACTCTTGTTTACTTCATTACCCGACCGTCTTGTCTCAGCTGCGGAAATCTGCTAGAGTTTCTAAAGACAGCGTCGCTGACAGTATTTTTAGTTGGAAATGTAGGTTATAAGTTTAAGCAGAAAAAATGAAAAAAATAACAATTTTTATCGACGAATCAGGTACATTACCAGATCCTAAGGATAAAGTAGTTATTGTTGCTGCAGTAGGCACTGAAATTCCTCACAAATTAATAGAGGTGGTTAAATCAATTAGAAAATATTTAAAATCCAAAAAAAATATATCAAACGAGATTAAATTCTATAGATCTGAAAAATTTTTTGCTAAAAAAATGTCTGAACCGGCGTGAACGCCCATCCAGACAATTATTTTTATACCATATGAAAAACAATTTGTCAACCAGAAAAAACTATTTCTTAATAGTTAAATGGCTATATGGTTAAATGGTTAAGATTAGAAGAAATAAATTTTTTGATTAAAATTACAGAAGAAAAATTGGAGAGATAAAAAAATGGCTAAGTGGTTGCATAGTTAAATAGTTTCAAAAGCCATGCAGCCATTTAGCTATGTAACTATGTTTCATGTAGGTTATAAGTTAAAAGGGAAAAAATAATATGGATCCTAGAGTAGAAGCATTAAATAAAGCGACAATTGTAGAAACGATTATAGAAGCAACAGATAGTATAAATAAAGAGGTGCAGGCTGCTCAAGCTAATCCTTTATTGCTGAATATATTAATAACAAAGTTAAGGCAAGAACTAAAATATGCAGAAGCTCCTGCAAAGGATTTTATAGTGAATGAAAAAAAAGCAACAAGAGGAGAAGCAATCCCGTCCAAACAAGGAGAAGCAGCTTTTGCGCTTCGAACAGTCATAAGAGCAGTGGAAGCAGCTAAAAAAGGAATAGTAGTTTCAAAAACTACTCAAGGACAGGAGTTGTTAGTTAAACTTGGTGAGAAAAGCTATACTTCATTTTCGGTTGCATCAGCTATCGAAGCAAATCTGGCTGATTATTTAATAGGAAATAAAAATATAACAGTAAGCGCTCAACCCGGAGTAAAATCAGATTTTGAACGTGCTTTCGAAAATCTTAGGTCTGACAGTATAACGGCAGCCAAGCTAATAGGTGATTCAATTATTTCATTAGCAAGAGATGGAAAAATTCCCGGCCTTACAGAAGAAGTGGCAAAAGTTAAATTTAAGGTGGAAGAAGAAGGCAAAGGGGCTGAAAAATCGAGGAGAGAACTTAACGAAAGAGAAAATCTCATTCGACTACTGCAAATTAACCCAAATTACATAAGAACCGAAGAACAGTGGGAAATATTAAAAGCAATAAGCTCACCAGAGAACTTTAAAGAATTTGTCCAAAAAATCGAGAAAGAGATGGGAGAAAAACCAGAAATAAGAGGATTACGTACTGAAGATTTTGAGAAGAAATTATCTGAACAAATAGAACTTAAGATTGCTTTATTCTTCGACCATCTTTTTGCTCACCTGGATAAGTCAAAGCCAACAAAATTCTATAGAGAAGTCACCCAAGAAGATCCATTTTACGGCTTCCAGGTAGTTTTTGACCGGTTAAATATTCAACTGAGTCAGTTAGCCGATCAATTTGAAGCTTCAACTGATCCTGAAATAAAAGAATTTTTGAAAAAAAGATTATTTAAAAAAAGCGAAGAGAGATTCGATGAGGAAAGGGTTTATGGAGAAAATAAAATAAAATACACAGGTGATAGAATCAGACCATTACCTGTACGATTCGAGTCAAAGAACATTGCTGATTTTATAAATTACTTGAGAATATTAACGAGTCATGAACAAGAGCTAAGAGAGTTTGGTCATAACGTAAAGGCAATGTATTTTCAGCCGGCAAAGGAAGGAGGGTTTTATGCCCAGTTAGCAAATTATGTAGAGATCATGAGAACCTCGGATATAGACCAATTTATGGCTTTACCGGATAGTGAAATATATATGATAGCTTTCTCACTCTACAACGGTTTTATGCAAGAAGAATATGCAAAATATGATTGGATGCATCCCTCATCACTTCTAGTCAAAATCTTTAGTCACACAAACAAAGTAGAAGATGAAATCTTAGAAACTCTAAAAAACGAATATAAGGATAAAGGAGTTGATGAATGGCGGTTAAGAAGAGCTGTTTCACTAGCCGTTGCTTCTTCACTCGGTATTTTTATGACAGATGTTGAGAACGCATCCTATGCGGATCCAAACCTTAATCCAGATGGTACACCTGCTTATGCTTCTTTTTGGAGAAATGATACTGCTTCTCTTACTCCTTTGAATCCTTTTCCTCATGTATTTTGGCGCTGGCAGGCAGAGAGAAGTTTGATGGCTGATCTTCTTTTTCTTCCGGTTGGAGGAAAACTGCCAGGACTATTCAATGCTTGGGATCATCGGGTAGTCTTTGAAGAGATGCAGAAGTATAGAGAATCCTACGCTCAAAGAAGCCTTAATCCTCTGGCTGATGGAAGGAAACGCTTAATAGAGATTATGAATATTGCCAGAGGCGGTGGTCCTATCTCACGCTCGGGGTGGAGAACTTTTTTTGCTTATGACGAGTGGTTAATTTTTGAAAAAGAAGGTGGATTAGTAACAGATAAACTAAACTATCTTGAGTCCTGGAAGTCGATTGAAAATATTGGTTTTGAAGTTTTATTTAATTATATTGCTAAGTACGACAAAAGTAAGGTAGCTTTTTTTAATCATAATAAAGACATCAAAGAAAACATTAGAGCTACAGTTATTGATCAACGGAAAGATTTTTTTAAGCATATTTATAGTAAGTATTTAAATACTCAAGCAACCGATGCAGAATTTAATAAGTTTTTTGACGCTTTAGTTAAAGAAGCAGAAGAAAGTGACAAGCCAGAGAACGTCTATAAATTGGCTGTTTATAAAGCGCTTACAGGCGTACTTAAAGCAAGAGTTCCAACTAAGTTTTTGAGGCTTGAAAGAGGCAGGCTTACTAAAGGAGGAAAAGAAGCAAGGCTTTGGGATAGCATTCAGAATGAGCTGGGAATATCAGTTCAAGAATTCGATAGGATCATAAAGTACGTCATATTAGGAGAGAGTCTTCTTAGACAAAAAGTTTCACAAAAGATGATAAAGTGGTTAGAAGATAATCCGAAAAAAAAATTTAACGAGTTTGAAGTAGATTATCGCTTAACTGAAGACGAATTAGGAAGTCTCCTTAGAGGAAAAGCTACAGATGATGATATTAATCTTGCCAAAAGAGCCTTGAGACTGCTGTTAAATAAAGTAAATGATAGTTACCTTAAGAATTTTGCTGAAAAATTAGAGGCAAGAAATACGCCTTACGTCTATACAGATCTTCCATTCGCTGTTGCACCCGAGGAATTAGAAATGAGGCTGATAAATTTTCGAACAGCTGGTCCGCGAGTTTTATCCAGATTAATGACTTGGAATAGCAAGGCAGAGACAGTGATCGCAAAACACCTCGAGCATTTTTTTGAATATCTTCAAGAGACATCTATTAACGGTAAGCATGATACTTCAGAAATTGTAAAAGCCATACAAGAAATTCAAGTAGCTATCGAGGCAGAACACGGTAAAGAACAAGCTTATAATGTAGCTTACGATCTGGCTGCAGTTACGATCTCTTTCTTTAAAAAAGACACTATCTCAAGATTCCTTTTAGCAAAACCATTTTTGATAGGAAGAAAGAACTCGTTGGCAGCAGAGTATGCCGGAACGTTAAGGGGAGTATGGGAGTGGGAAGCAGATGAGATTAACCGATTTGTATATGAACTTGAGAGGCGTAGAATTTTACCTAAAGAGCCATATGATTTGAGTAAGGGAGATATTTATACTTATACTGAACAACCAAAAGAAATTAATCTTTTTGGGAAAAAGTTTAAGCTTGGAGGAAGAAAAGACAAAAGAGAGCCTGATTATAGCTATTTTGGTGGCAAACTTAGAAAAGAATTTGGCGGAGCTTTGGTGCACCAAGCATGGGAGGTTTTAAATACACTAGTTCCATTGTTTTTACTCTATTTATTATATAGGTTTATAAAGGAAGCATTAGCAGAGGCAGAAGGAAAGAAAAAACAATAAACACTTGAGTTTTTTGGTTTTTTAAAGTGTAATAAAAGTATGAAGAAATTTTTTTTTGTTATTTTTTTAATCTTGTTGTTTCTGGCTGTTATTAGTAAAAATTCTGCCTATGCTGGTCCAGACTGTGATGCTTTAACAGGAACGTGTAAACTCTGTGACACTACTGTAGAAGACGATAGAGGAATACTAGATTGTCCAATGCTTGGAACACAGACAAGATGTTGTGTTCCGAAAAGTGCTGCACCTGCAACTTCCCCCGCTCCTACAGGAATACCCAAAATTTCTGGCATAGATTGCGGAGATGCAGAAGCTAGTGATCCTGAAGTTAGAAAATGCTGTCTATCAAAAAATTTATTGTTAAGAGATTTCAGATTACCAGAATTTGGCTGCCTTCTTGATATTGCAGGCGCAAAAGGGTTTTGTATAAGTAATGTAGCAAATGGATTTATTGATTACATTTGGTCAATAGATGCAATTCAGAGTCTAAATGAAATGTTGACTCAAACAACTGAAAAAATTAATCCATGCGTTAACGGTAATCCGAACACAACTAACTATTCAGATCCGAGTTGTTTATGTGTGGTGCAACCTGCAACAACTAAGATGTTGTGTGATAAATATTTAAAAACTTCAAAAGACTACGATTCCTGTGTTCAATGTTCAGATAAAGGAGTATGGACAGGTGTTGGCTGTGTTTATTCTGACTTTGGAAGGTTTATCACTGAAAAAATATTTGGGTGGGGAATAGGTTTAGCGGGATTAATAGCTTTACTATGTATTATTTATTCCGCCATTATAATGCAGACTTCAAGCGGCAATCCGGAAAGAATTAAAAAAGCCCAAGAGACTCTAACTTCATGCATTATGGGTTTGATGATAATTATTTTTTCAGTATTTATTTTAAAATTAATTGGTATAGATATTCTTAAGATTCCCAGCTTTAAATAAAATATATGAATTTTTATTTTTAGGGTGGCGGTCCGTGAACTAAATTTCCAATGAGTGGGGCATCTCGCGGAACCCATTTCTTGACTGTCTCTCTAAGACCTGGAAGGGCTAGACTAAGAGTTCCATATTGACCAACAAGTCCAAGCGCTCCACCCGCAGCAGCTCCAGCTCCGGCAAAGTAGGTGCCAAGACCAACACTTATAGGTAATCCTTTGATTCCCATGAGTTCTTTAACCATCTTTACTAAATCGGGAATTAAAAATAATATTCCAATTCCAATTAAAATTACGAAATCCGCATGATCGATATATGGTAAAAGTGGAGGAATCCAAATAGAGCCACCTGCACTAGGTGATTCAATTATAATATTACCTACGATTAATAAAATTACTACAAGAGGAAAAGATATTATATTGCCAAATAAATTTTTTAGCCACCAGGAAAACACATTTCTGCCAGGTACTGCTTCAAAAATGAGTAGGATTGGCGCAAAAACAACTAATAGAATAATTTCGATATATGCTCTAAATAGCATAAAAAAAATTCTAAAAAATAGAAATACTGCAGTAAACCAAACTAATAACGATAAAAAGAAAGCTAAGCCAAAAATCGGACCTATAAATAAAGCAAAAGCAATTCCCAAAGGAGTTCCTACTACGCTCCATAACCATTTCCAGAATCCACCTCCCTGTAAAGCGTTTTGAACAACCTCTCCTGTTAAGAGGGGTCCTATAATAGGAGTTTTTGTCATCAGAATGTAAAGGATTATAGACATTATTATCGATGCAGGTATACGAATGAGGAGAGGAATAAATGACAAAAGGGCATCACCAATATCCCAAATATTTGAAAGTTTGTTAAACAAAAACCATCCACTCCCCCCAAGTATTTTATTTTGATACTCTCTAACATCAATATGAACAAGTGTATTTTTGCTTAATATTGAGATTGAAAGTACTATTAATACATACATTAAGTCAATCAAAAAACCAGCAATTGCAAAGGAAAAAGTTATTAGAAGAAGGGAAATGACGATTCGAGGAAGTGCGTTTTCTACACTAATTACTGTTTGGGGATTGAGTTTCATCTGAAACATAATCATGAAGCCAATAGTTATTAAAACCAAAACTAATAGCATATAGGCTATGTCTCTAAATACAATCCATAGATTAGATATGGGTTTCATAGCAGCAAAACCAGTTCCTTCGGCGGCGTAGGATTTGGGGATGAAGCCGGCGTTTTGCAGGCCGGAATAGGCCCAATAGATACCTGAAGCAGGAGGATTAATATAGGGCAGAGCAATTAAATTTGCCATGAAGCCAAAGATACTTTTATTAAAGTTATTGTTGCCGTCGGAGGGATTGTTTGAGCAGGCTTCGCCGATCATGCCGCACATCACGGCTTTGTACAGAGCAGTGCTTATCTTTCCTTCTTGGGTTTTGTTGAGTTTGGGATCGTTGATGACCTTATAGATTTCCTCGCGATTTTTTTTAATTGGGTCAATTGCTACTTTCGGCTTATCTTTGTTGATGAAGTGCATAAAGAGGCTGATGACGATGAAGTAGACGGCGATGACGATAAAGACTTTTTTTGCAATAGCCAAAATTTTTCTAATACCAGATAGATAAAAAGAGAGCATAGATTCATTTAAGCAGAAATAAATAATTATGTCAATTGACGGTAGATGATAGAAGGTAGAAAGTTGAATATGAAGTTAGAAGATAGAAAATAGATTTTTTATGCTAAGATCATTTTATGATTAAAAGTTTTAGGGACCTTCAAGTTTATCAAGAAGCATATAAATTAATGATTATCGTTCATAACGAAGTTAAAAAATTTCCAATCTACGAAAGAACCGATCTATCTTCACAAATGAGAAGGGCTTCAAAATCAATTCCGGCAAATATTGCCGAAGGTTGGGCGAAAAGAAGTCATGAGAAAGAATTTAAGCTTCATCTAGATAGAGCTTTAGGTTCAGCGAATGAAATGGAAGTACATGCAGAGACTTCTAGAGATTTAGGGTATTTAAAAATAGAAACGAGTAATAATTTGCTTAAAATATATCAACAGTTATGTGGAAAGATTGCTAATTTAAAAAAGAACTGGAAAACTTTCTAACTTCTACTTTCGATTGTCAAAATCTATCTTCAATCTTCTACTTTCCATCGTCAGTTTTTTGTTACTTCGGGTATTTTATAATATCTAGCAGTATATACGAATTTTCTTCAATCATAAAGTAAAATCTTATACCTTTATCAACTCTTGCTTGCCAAATACCTCGTGCCTCGTCATATTTTTTTGCTTTCAATGATGGATGTTTAAGATTCAAGAGTAGATAATTGATTTGTTTCTCAAATTTACGTTGGATATCTGGAATGAAACTATTTAAACTTTTCTGAAAAGATTTTGTGTAGAAAACTTTCATTTATTTGATCTTAAAGATTTCATAAGATCTTTAGTTGAAGTGAATGGACCAACGATTTTTCCTTGTTTTACTTCTTTTACAGCTTTATCTAATCGTAATTCTAAAGATTTAGATGGTATTTTCACTATTTTTAATATACGTTTAAATTCTTCGTACACTTTTCGAGGAATGATAACTAGTTCTTCGCCTTTCGTTATTTCTTTCGGAATGGTTATAGGAATATTCATACATTACTAATTATAGCATGAAAAATATTATTTTGTGTTTACGTGTTTTAATTAATGACATGCATAAAAAGGCTGATGACGATGAAGTAGACGACGTAGTCTTTTAAATCCGGCTAAATAAAATGAAAGCATAGATTCATTTAAACAGATATAGATAGCGATGTCAATTGAGTCAGAACTAGACGGTGGATGATAGAGGGTAGAAGATAGAAATTTGAAGATAGAGCGTGGAGGATGGATAATTAGCTCTTCCAATTTCTTCTCAAATTCATCAATTTTCCTCCTAATCGTCGATATCTTATGATTAGCTCATCACAGAATTCCTTATTCCAGTAATTCAAGTCTTTTGCTATTTCTATATGTACTTCCATCTCATTAGTTGATCCTAGAGCAGAATCAAGATGGCGTTTAAGTTCTTTCTCATGATTTCTTTTAGCCCAACCTTCAGCTATATTAGCAGGAATAGACTTGGAAGCTCGTCTGATTTAGGGAGATAAGTCATGTTTTTCATAAATCGGAAACTTTAATACTTCCTTATGAACAATAATCCACGAATTTCGCAGTTGTCATTCTGACCCTGAGCGAAGCCGAAGGGGAAGAATCTCTCGCGAAGCCGAGTTTGACTCGGCGAATGCGAGTTCTGAAAGGACGTCAGACGTCCTGAAACAAGTTCAGAGATCCTTCGTCGTGGAATTTATCCCGATGAAAATCGGGACTCCTCAGGATGACAGGAAGTGCGAAACTCGTATAATCGTTAGTTCGTAAGACTCTCTATAGACTTCTAGATCTCTAAAGCTTTGTAGCAAAAATCATTTTAACAAAAATATCTATCGTCAATCTTCTATGATCAAATATCAACCCTCTATCCTCTATTCTCTATCGTCCAGTCTATTATTCTACCTCTCCCGGAAAGGTATTGGGTAGGAATCTTTGGGTGGGACCCGCGGTTGTAAAAGTGAAAGACTGGGGTAAGGATGGAGAGTTTGGAAATTTTATCGTGTACGTATATAAAGTACCCGGAGTAAGCGACTGATTAAAAGTAATGACTAGACTCTTATCTTGAATTTGCCGCGTGAAATTAACAGATGGCCCAATAGAAAAAGTTACTTCTTCGTCTGTAAAGACATCATTTAATAATATAACTAGCTTAGTATCAAGAGGTACAAGAGTCTGTTCATTTTTTGGATTTATATCGATAACTTTCAGTTGTTTTCCCAGAATTAATGTTGGAGAAGGAATAGTAATTGAGGTTGGTTTAGTAGAGGTTGGTATTATATCTTGAGGCGGTTGAATGGGAGTTTTTGTTTTGGATACAATCAAATAATAAATAAAAACAAT
>JACQRR010000011.1 GCA_016206365.1 Candidatus Roizmanbacteria bacterium
GAGCAGAGCCCCCCCTCACACATATCTGATCAAGAGATGCCAGAAGTAATCCAAAAACACATGCTCGAACACGCCGATGGGAAAGGAAAACCCGGAGTAGTAATTCAATATAATTGCAAAAAATATAGCTGCGAGAAAGATTTGATCGGCAAACTCAAAAACCTCGTCAAAAAATATCCGGACAGTGTCTATCTGGCTCCGGGAAATTACGACGGAAAAATTATTCTAACCAAATTGGGCGAAAGGGAAATTTTAGCTAAATATGATGAGAAAAAAATTAGCGAATTTATCAGCCAATAAGTTAGATGAATAAACTGACCAAAATTTTCATTTTGGTTGGAATTTTAGCTAGTATTTTTGTTCTCCTTACATTCCGGCGCAATAAGCCAAAAGAAAAGATTAACACCTCGTCTTTGACTGAAAATAAAAACCAAGCCAACGAGGATTCTTCGTTCAGCGAAAATTTGCGTAAAAGAAATTATGAGTCGAGCAGCATTGAGATTGAGAACACGCTTTCAAACAGCGAGCCGTATTCCAGCTATATATTTTCTTATATTTCTGATGATTTAAAAATTTACGGCAGGATGAATATGCCAAATAGTGGCGGGCCGTTTCCAGTTGTTATTCTCAATCACGGTTATTTTAACCAATCTTCTTTTCAATCCGGCGACGGCACACAAACAATGGCAGATATCTTAGCCAGAAACGGTTATCTTACTCTTGCCTCAGATTATAGAGGTTTTGGTAAATCAGAAAACGACAGCCAGGGATCCCGCGGGCACAATCCCAATTATTCTATTGACGTTTTAAATCTAATTGCATCGGTAAAAAACCTAGACAAAGCTGATCCCAACAAGATTGGCATCTGGGGACATAGCATGGGAGGAGAAGTGTCTATCAGAACAGCAGAAGTGACAGACAAAGTGAAGGCAATTGTTCTTTGGGCCCCCACGAGTGCGAATCCATCTGAAAACGCCGCATTCTACGGACGAGGGCGGCACGGTAGTTTGCCATCCCCAAGTCAGACGAGAGAAGAAATTTCACCAAACAATGATTTAAGATATATCACTGCTCCTGTAAGTCTGCATCAGGGGTTGGCAGATACCGAGGTAAATCCTGCGTGGTCAAAAGAACTTAATGAAGCTTTACAAAAGGAAAATAAACAAGTTGAGTATTTCGAATATCCGGGGCAGGATCATAATTTTAGCAATTTAGGCTGGGACATTATTTCCAAAAGAACGACTGAATTTTTCGATCGGTATTTAAAATAAGGTTTTTTCATGAATCCTTAATCTTTTCTGTCTATACTTTATGTATGAAAAAGTTTATCGGGTCGGTTGTTCCATTTTTCTTTTTTCATCTCGTCTGTTGTGGAGCTTTCCTTATTTTTTTGACAACTTCAGGTTATCTTTTATTAATTCGGCAGGAGGGAGACAAAAAGTTATTTTTACTTCCTTTACTAATAGTTGGGGGTCTTTTCTTTTTTCTCCATTCGTATTGGGGCAGATGTTGTGAGAAAAAAGGGCATAAATCATTTGGCGATTATATCTTTTTGCTTACACTGTATGTAGTTTTTTCTTTCATCTTTGGCATAACTTTTATGATCTATGTTTTTATCCCGTGGTGGATACCAAATTATAAAGGGGGTTTTCTACTCCCTTAATAATTCGTAGATAGATCCTTCGACTCACACACAAAAAAGCGGGGTTCGCTCAGGATTTAAGTATTTGTATTTGCGACCGATTAAATCGGTTCGCAAACAAATACTAAAACTTAATAAAATCTTAATGTTTAACAGTATAATATAAGGATAATTTGCGTCATTCTGGTAAGCCCCGACGTTACGTCGGGGCGCATCCAGAATCGTTGTTAAAAAACTACGATTCCGGTCAAGCCGGAATGACAGAACGGATCTTATGAGGATTTTAATCATCGAGGACGAATACAGATTGTCAAATGTGGTAAAGAAAGGTTTGGTTGAGGAAGGATTCGCTGTCGATCAGGCGTTTGACGGCGAGGAAGGGATCTATCTTGCTGAATCTGAATCCTACGATCTGATCATCCTTGATCTAATGCTTCCCAAAGTTGACGGATTAAAAGTCTGCCGTGAACTCCGGAATAAAAAATTAAAAATGCCAATCTTAATACTTACCGCCAAAAGCAAGATTGAAGATAAGGTAAAGGGCCTGGAAAGCGGAGCTGACGATTATCTCGTCAAGCCTTTTGCCTTTGCAGAACTCAAAGCCCGTATTCAAGCGCTTATTAGAAGAAGTCATAACGAAGCAGATCCTATCTTAAAACTGGATGATTTGGAACTGGATCCGGCAAAACATATCGTTAAAAGGAGTAAAAAGATTATTCCCTTAACTCCTAAGGAATTTGCAATTCTTGAATATCTCCTCCGCCATAAAAATACCATAGTTACCCGGACTCAAGTTACGGAACATGTTTGGGATTATAACTTTGACGCTTTATCAAACGTGGTTGATGTATTTATCACTACTTTACGAAGAAAAATCAATACCGGTTTTAAAAATAAATTAATTCAGACGATTCACGGCGTTGGTTATAAAATGACCGAGCGATAGCGAGGTCATCCTGAGCGACCCTGAGTGTAATCGAGGGGGAGTCGAAGGATCTGATTAAAAATATGTTCAAAAGTCTAAAGAGCCGTCTTTTTATCTGGTATATAGTTAGTCTTCTCCTGATGACAATATTTGTAATTCTGGTAGTTCATGTACTCGCTTTAAAAAACGGAACATTATTTCTAGCTCTACTTTTTTTCACTTTGGCAGTATTTGGTTTTACCATCATTTATAAAATTACGAAGTCTCTTACCTATCTATCTTCACGAATGAAAATGATCTCGAGTAAAAACCTTGATGATCGAATTAACGATATTCAAAATGAGGACGAAATTGGAGAGCTCGCACACTCATTCAATGAACTTCTCGATAGGCTTCATGATGCCTTTAAACGGGAACAACAGTTTATCGCCGATGTGGCACACGAGCTGAAGACTCCGCTGGCGACTTTGCGAAGTACAATCGAAGTAGCGCTGCAGCAAAAAAGAGAGAGTATTGATTATCAAAAAGCTCTGCAGGAAGCTCTTTCCGAAACTCACCGACTTTCGTCTACCTTAAAGAATGTTTTAGATTTAGCCTGGTCAGAGACACCGGCTGAACAAAAAAATGCCAAGTTGTTTAATCTTGTCGAACTGATGGAAGATCTTTTGGAGACGGCTCAAAAGATGGCGATAGATAAGAAGATAACAGTCAGCGGAAAAATCGAAAAAGGCATCAAGTTATATGGCTTTAAGGACAAACTGGGACGCGCGGTCTTAAACATAATTGATAACGCAGTTAAACATACACCAAAGCTTGGAAAGATTGAGATAACTCTAAAAAAAGAAAAAGATAAAGTCGTTGTAAAAATTCACGATACGGGAATCGGTATTCCAGAGCCTGATCTACCCCATATTTTCGACCGATTTTACCGCGGTTCATCGGGGGATAAAGTCATAGGGAGCGGTCTTGGACTGGCAATTACAAAAGCTATTGTCATCTCTCATCGCGGCGAAATCAAAGTGAGAAGTAAAGTAGGTCGAGGTACAACATTTACAATAACATTCCCTTTGTCTTAAGTTATTTAAACATTACATTAACTGTAGTGCAGTGCAGTTGATTTTTCGTTTCAAATTTATTAATATCATCATATGCAAGATGTTAAAAAAGATGAATGGACGATGGATCACGCTGGTGTTCTTCACCAAATACTTAATGAATTAAAAGATAAGGCGAAATTATCAGATATTGAAAAGCTTGATGATAGTAATCCTAGAAAATTTGTTCTCCAAAACCTTAGATATATTGGGCTCAAGTTAAATGCTGCTTTAGATACAGAAATTCAAGCACAAGGAGGTACTAATGGATTGCGAATGGACTTATGGACAATGGTAGGAAAGACCGCTACTTCTATAGATTCAGAAACTATTAACGCATTAGTAGAAGTCTTCGCAGATAAAAGCTCAGAGCCTCAAAATGGCCTTTCAGAGACTAATAACGAATTAAGCGTAGGTTTTCAACAAACAAGAATACCAGGAATTTTTTTAAGAATTGCTCAATGTATTGATGCGAGTGGCAACTTTCCCGATCTTAATTATCGTACATACCAACTAGTCGGTAAAAATCATTTTAGACCTCATCCTCAACCACAATCTGCACCCCCAACTCCAATCTCTTGAGCTAAAACTGTGGTCTTTTCTCAAAAGCTTCCAACGCTTTCATAATTTCTTAATAATCCATTTCTTATACTGTCTTCAATTATAAATTCAAGAATAGAGCCCATGAGCAAATTACTCAAAATATGTTTGATCGGGATAGCTCTTGCCGCGGTAGCTATTTTTGTCTTTAAAGTACCTCTTAATTCTGTTTTATTTTTTGGCTTTTTACTCGCTTGTCCCATAATGCATTTTGCCATGGGTCATGGAAGCGAGGATCGTAAATCCAACAAACACCATTAAATGAAAAGATTTTTTTTAACCATAGCAATAATTCTTATTTTATTTAGTCAAAAAGTTAATGCTCAAAGCCAAGTTACATTCAAGCCGTCTGAAAAAAATTACGAAGCTGTAGTTACTAAGATATTGGAAGATAAACAAATTGAAATTTCAGCCGGAGTTTTCCAACCGTATCAAAAAGTCGAAGTTCAAATAACTAACAATAATTTAGAAAGGGAGAAAGTAATTGCTGAACTTGGCGGGTTAGTTGTAACTAATAATAATCTCAAGACAAAACTTGGCGATCGTGTCGTTCTTACTCATCTAAAAAGAGTTGACGGCTCGGATCAATTTTTCGTTTCTGACTTTGTTCGTAAAGACTCTCTATTTATTCTGGGCTTGGCTTTTTTCCTCGCTGTAGTTGTCATCGGAAAATGGCGCGGGTTAGCTTCATTTATAGGTTTATATTTTTCTTTTCTGATCTTAATTAAATTTATAATCCCCCAGATTATCGCAGGAGCAAATCCGATTGTTATCGCAATATTGGGATCATTTTTTATCATTACAGTCACCTTATATCTGGCTCACGGCTTTAGTAAGAAAACTACGGCCGCTTTACTTGGAACATTGATCAGTTTGTTCATTACAGCCCTTCTTGCTTTATTTTTTGTGAATTTTTTGAAGCTGTCAGGATTGGGATCAGAGGATGCAAGTTTTTTAACAATGACGCCCGGAATCAAAATTAATCTGCAGGGAATTCTTCTTGCCGGGATAATCATCGGGGCATTGGGAGTATTGGACGATATTACGGTAAGCCAATCCGCCTGTGTTTTTGAATTGGCAGAAGCTAATAAGAATTTAACTTGGAAAGAACTCTACAAAAGAGGATTAAATATCGGTCAAGATCATATCGCCTCGTTGGTAAATACTTTAGTTTTAGCTTATGCCGGCGCTTCTCTTCCGCTTTTACTGTTATTTTCGATATCAGGTGGGGAGCCAATCGCCACTCTTGTTAACCGGGAAATGATAGCCAGCGAAATCGTCAGAACGCTGGTTGGTAGTTTGGGCTTAGTTAGCGCCGTGCCAATAACGACAATTATTGCGGCTCGTTTTGCCTTAAACAAATAGAAATATAGCAATATAACAATTTAACAATGAAACAATCAAACAATGAATTTACTTTTTGAAACTTCAATTATTGCTTCTTTTCTTGCCGGAATGATTGCTCTTTTCGCTCCCTGCTGTATTACCTTTATGCTGCCGGCTTACTTTGCCTATACATTCAAACAAAAGAAAGCGATTATCCTTATGACCTTTGTTTTCTTTTTTGGCGTAGCAACGATTCTTGTTCCTATCGGACTGGGAGTCGCCTATCTAACCCAACTTTTCAAGGGTTACCATACCCAAGTATTTTATTTGGGAGGAATTTTAATGCTTTTGATATCATATCTTGCCTTTTCCGGAAAAAAATTCTCCATGCCGTTCAAACAACTTCCGCTCCTCAAAAAACATGATGTGCTGTCAATTTATATCTTAGGTTTATTTTCCGGCCTGGCTTCTTCCTGCTGTGCGCCGGTTTTGGCTGGAGTCTTGACCTTATCTGCCCTATCGGCCAATCTATTCCAAGCTCTTGTTTTATCTTTGACCTACGTATTCGGTATAGTATTTCCGATGTTCGTCATCGCCTACTTTTGGGACAGTTTCAACTGGTCGGAAAGCAAAATAGTCAGAGGAGTGATGCTTCGTTTTTCCTTATTTAAACGAACATATCATATTCACTCGACTAACCTGATCACCGGAATAATATTTCTCGTTATAGGTCTGTATATTCTCTATCTGGCTTTTAATAACAAAATTACTTCGGTTTCTCCCACACAGTCTCAACTAATCGCCTACCTGACAATTGCCCAAAAAAAGATACTCACCTTTACCCAAGCCATTCCGGATTGGGCGGCTTTAACCATTCTACTTATTGTTATATTTTTATTTTTGAAAAAAGCAGTTAAATCCGTTAAAAATCCGTCGAACCAAAAGAAGACATCATCTTACTGAGGTTGAATCTTACCTTTGCTCTTACAAGTTTTTAAGAAGCTATTATTTAAAGCGTCGTACGAATTTGGAACTTTTTACGCACAAATTTGATTTAGTAAGTTAACTTTGTATAACTTTTACAATTTGATTTACAATTTTATCGATTCTTTCAAATCCTTCTTTTTCCGAAGCAGATTTTATATTTTCACCTATTATTGGCCCCATTGGTTCAGAAACTCTTTCCAGATGTACAAGTGTTTTATTTACTGCCATCATTAAACTCGTTTCAATTGGTCCGGCATGATCAATACCGCCTTCAAATAATTTACCAGGAAATATGTAAAGCTTTAAATTATCAAAATTTTCTTTAACTAATATTTCTAATGATTGTTGTTGAGCAGTACCAGAA
>JACQRR010000140.1 GCA_016206365.1 Candidatus Roizmanbacteria bacterium
GAAAAATTAAATTACAAAAAACAGGTTGAACAACTCAATAGAGAAATTTATGCTTTGAAAAACAATCTTGGAATTATAATAGATTTTAAAAAGGAAAAATACAAGAGAGAAGCGATTGGAATTTATTCTCCATTACTAGAAGGTAAACAAGTTGAACTTACTACTTATAAATACAAAGACGCTACAATTATAGGAAAATTTATAGAAATTAATTCTTTTTCAAACATAGGAATATGGGAATTCCAAACAAATACTCCACTGCTCGACAATGATCCGCCAGAAGATTTTGTAATTTTCGGAGGCTATGAAAATTATCTTAATCAGGCAACGTCAATTGAGGATATAAAGAAAAACTGGAAGGAATCATATAAGACTAAAAATGGCATTACGATGTTTTATGGATATAATTACGTTCCAAAATATATTGGAGCCGTGACTCTTAATTCATATCATAATTATTTCCATTACCGAAATCCAAAACCGTCGCTATTAATTATTAGCTATCAAACAGTAGGAATTCCATTATCAGCAGCCGATCCTGCAGTCTCAAAAGCTAAAGAAGAACTTAATAAAATTGTAGATACTTTAGAATTAGTTCAACCCAATTAGCATCGCGAGACTAAAAATTACTCCACCTCTTCAACTTTTACTTCACTTACTTTTCCAAATCCACAACCGCCCGGATCAGAAACAATCGTTCCATCAAGGGCTTTGGCTGTGATATGGTCTTTGGCATGATAGTGAGGGGACTCATTTCTGCCGTCAAGACATTCTGGGCCTTGCCCCGTAGTAAGTTCAGTTAAAGGTATTTGTTTTCCATCAACAACAATGACTTTAATTTTTTCCTTTAGGGAAGTCGTTTCCGTAGTTGTCTGCAATGTATTGCTTGGGACATTTTCTGTTTTAGTTTTTTTTCCACTGATTACCGAAAGACTGATAACGGCAATAACGGCTAAAGCTGTTATTAATCCGAATGGGCCTTTGGCAAAAGTAATTATTCTTCCTCCACTTTGTATTTTTTGTTCTGCTCCATGACTCCCTTTTTCAAACTCTTTTTTAACCCGATCGACCTCACCGTGTAGACTTTTCCAATTCTTAATAAACCATAAAAGCGCTTTTTTTCTTTTCTTTTCTTCCTCGCTATTTTCCGGCAGATGCTCTGCCGTGAGTTCTATTATTTCGCCTTTCTGCAATTTTTCTAAATCAGAAAGAGCTTTGGTAGAATCTCCCAATAATTTATCAATGCGAGGATTTATACCTTTAATTAAGGTATGAATTGATTCAAATTTCTGCTTTGAGGTTGTCTTCTCTATAAGTAGCTTATGCGCTGCAAAAATCCTTTTTTTTGTATCAAGAGGATCCATATATTTTTAAATTGTCATTCCCGCGAAAGCGGGAATCTATTTAAATAGATTCCGCAACAAGTGCGGAATGACGAGATGTAAATTATTTCGTCAGATAAAACTTTCTTTTATCTCCAGGAAATTTTTCAATGGCATATCTTAACATCGTCCTCGGCATAATTTTATAATATTTTCTTAAAAATTCTTCTTCAACCTTTTGATCCCTTTTACCAATCTCTCTAAGCATCCATCCGACAGCTTTCTGGATTAGATCGTGCTTATCTCGCAAAAGAATTTCGGCGATCTTAAACGCTTCAGCAAATTCTCCTTTTTTTATATATGGATAAGTGGCAAGCATGGCAATTCTTTTTTCCCACAGATTTTCTGACCTTGCAAGCTTATACAAAATTGACTTATCTTTATCTCTAAGATAATTACCAACGATTTCTCCTGAAGATAGATCGATTAAATCCCAATTATTGATATTTCGAGTATTGTTAAGATAAAAGTCGAAAATTTCTTTTTTACCTTTTTGGTCGGTTTTTTGATACTTAATTCTCAAAATCATAAGCGACACTAATCGCTCTTCATGAATTTTACTGCCTAATAATTTTTGTAAATCTTCTATATCTAATTTCTTAAATCTTATTGCTAACTTTCTCTGTTCGGGAACAGTTATTCCAAGAAATATATCACCCTCTCCATACTCACCCTTCCCCGTCTTAAAAAACCTCTGCATAATTTTTGCTTTTTCCGGGCTTGCCAGTTTCCGAAGATCTTTCTGAAGTTGTTGAAGCATATTGATTTAAACTATAGATGAATCAATGACTATTAAATATCGTTATATCGATATAACGATATTTATATTTTTGAAGTTTTATCTTATCTTTTTATACATATATAAGTGATTAACATATTTACTTTTATGTTTTACTCCTTCCGGTAGATTGCCGTATTGGATAAATCCGAACTTTTCATACATTATTTTGGCAATTGGGTTGTTGACAAAGACTCCCAACTTTACAATCCGCAGTTGTTTTAAATTTTTTTTAGCTTCGTCCAATACCAATTCAGTTAAAAGCTTTCCAATTCCTTGATTTCGATATTCATTAGCTACAGTTATGCCGAAAGTCCCGATATGGCTTTCAATTTTATCGCTTGGAGCAATATCAGATACCGCAATTAATTTATTAGTGGTAAAAACCAGGAGTTTAACGGCAAGATCTTTTTCAATTTTTTCTATGAAATTATCTGAATATTTCTTTTCTTCTTCTAAAGTTAATTGTTCGCCCTGGAACGTGATAAAAGTACACTCTTTGGAAAGAGTATTAATGTATTTCAAAAGCATTTCAACATCACCTTTCACAGGGTAGCGAATAATAATCTTTAATCCCTTTTTTGTTTTTCCCTTATAGACAATTTTTCCTAATTCCATTTCATTATTATAACAAGAAAGCAGCTTCAAACCTTTTCTCTTCTCCCTATTTGAAAAAACAATAATACAAATAAGACAATCGCTAACCAAAAAGCTATCCATCTAGCCGAATATTTGTCTGCTAGGTATCCGATGAAAAAGGCAAATAAAACATGGGGTATATTTTTGAGCATATTAAAGGTAGAAAGAGTCGTTGCCCTAAATTTTGACTGTGTGTTTTTATTTATCACTATTGACGCAAGGTTTGAAAACACAACCTGTAAGGAAGATCGCAAAAGCAACGATAGTCCTCCAAAAAACAACCCAAAATATGGAGAAACTATAAATGATATTCCAACCAATCCTCCAACTATTATCAAGGATTTATTTTCATCAAAGTATTTTAATATTCGTGTTGTTAGCTACGAAGCCAAAGACGAAATTACATAGATGATTACCCATAAAATCCCGGCCATTTGCTCATTAAAACCAAATTCTACTCCTAAAAAACCGTTCATCGTTTCGTCGACGATAACGATAATTCCGCCGATCGTTAGAAGGAGAATTGTTTGAGAGCGTATATCAACTGTCTTAGTTAGTTCTCTAAATCCCTGTCTTGTCTGGTTGATAAAATTTTTAAAAAAAATTTTTTAGTATCAATAGAAGGTAAAATAAATCCGATACCAATTCGAGATATGGTTACTTATTAATGATAAATATTAAAGGAAGAACGTAATAGCAATTGTTTAACGTAAAAAAATACCTAATTACTTTTTATTTTAAACTGGCCTATTTATTGACTATTTTGTCTTAAAACATTCTTTTTTAACATCAATATATATCGATTTATCTGTAAACGAAATATAATCAATTGTTTTATATAGGTTTTTCGATAAAAGAAACTTGCACATTTCTGCTGTGTCTTTAAGTTTTTGTAAGGAATCTTGAACCATCTGTCTTTTATCGGTTTGGATTCCAAGTTTCTGACCCAAGTATTTGGTTACGTATGTCTTTCTTCCAGCTAAAAAAACATAGGTTGAATCATTTGTCAGAAAAACTGACTTTGAGTCTGTGCGTGAAATCTTACGAAATAAACTACTACTAAAATCCGCATAATATTTGGCAGGAGTCTGCACTGCAAAATTAAGGAAAGAAACAATCCCTGAAATGCTTGCAAGTAAGATAAGAACAAGAAATCCAGATCGAATCAGCCATGATTTAGACAATCTATGAGAAAGAATTGACAAACTGAATACATCAACTAACAGATTAAAAGGCCTAAGCCATTTATGATTATCATGTACAGTTAATGGTGAAAACTGAAGGGTATTAACAAGTACGAATATCGGGATTGCACTTAGCCAAATATAAAAAATATTTTTATGGTATTTTCGAGCGATTATCAACGCGCCGATGTAGATAATAATTCGAAAGCCGTAACCATAAAGATAATAAAGAAAAGCCTGTAAAAAATTCGTTGAATCCTGTGTTAGATATGCGGTAAAGGAAAAATTTATTTTGGGAAATTGTCTTAAAAATGCATAATCAAACTCCGGGGAAATATATGTATAGACTTTGAGTCCAATAATAAAAATAAAAGACACCAGAGTCGTCACGAAACTAAACAGAAGTATCTTCTTCGTCTTTTTATACCCATTAAGCACGCATCGAATTGCTGTATACGATAAACCAATGACAATAAAAAAAATTGTAATATAGATGTGCCACTGTACAAATAATCCAAAAAATACTGCACTTGCCACAATAAATCCCAAGCTAAATTCTTTGCAGCGCAACAGAACGTATACGTAGATAAGTAGTGCGAGACAGGCAAAAATAAGCTGCCTCTCCTGTATGAAATACGACACATTAAACATATCGTCATTGAAACCAAATCGTCCACCATGAACTGTTCCAATTAGAACAGGTACCTCAAAAAATTGTCTATTCCAGCCAATCAATATCGCTCGTGTATAAAGGTAGTCAAATAGTTTCAAAGAGCCATGCGAGACGATGAAAATTGGCAAAAGAATATAAGCAATTTTTGAGAAAAAATACTCTTCCATAATTCCAACTGCCGTTAGCATCACAAGGCTAAAAAAAAGGGCAGAATAAAGGTTTATTGCCGACACCAATGAAAGTCCAAGAGCCTCAAACAATGCAGGAATCATCGCCCAGAAGTAGTGATAGACATGATATAGCCCTGCAACAGACTCATTTTGCGGTGGAAAGTTATCACCAAGCCAAAAATTTTGAATAAGCCTCACATGCCAATGAAAATCCCAATACAACTCTGATGTAAAAAGTTTTGACCCGCGAAGAACAAGTTGATTATAAAATAGTAGGTATGAAATGGAAATAATCAAACTAAGTGAAACGCAGTGAATTAAAGTAAGTTGTGATAGACTTCGAATAAACTCGGCGATCGACTTTAGGCATCTCTTATGATTTAAAAGAAGATAAAAACAAGACAGTAAAAGGTATGAATATACCGATTTTATAAAAGTAGTACGAGTAAAAAAAGACAGTATGATTGAAAGAAAAAAAATAATAAAAATAGAGACATAGGTAGAAAAAAAAAGAGTAAATGAAATTTTTAGAAAAAAACTCTTTATCTTATCAAGCTCTTTCTTTAAAGCAACCCAAAAGACAAAAAACGATAGTAAAAAGTAGGCAAAAATCATATCATCACTTACTTAATTTTATTTTTTGGTCTGCCTAAAATAGCCATTGGCCTCTCTCGCCAAATTCCATTTGATTTATCATGCAGTGTATAAATATTTTGTAGATGACATTACTCTTCTATTATATTATATCCTATCGAGATGGATTTAGAAGCTGAACCGCTCTGCCATAATCATGTACATTGACAAAAATTGCCGTCATCTGACCAAAATAATTTCTGAACATATAGGCATTGATATGATATGCCTCAAGGATTTCTTTTGCCAACTCTGCCTCAATTCGGTTTGAAAATCTCTTAACAAGCTTTAGATGTCTTCTAAATTCACGTTTTATTTTTTTTATCATAATCGTGCCTAAAAACTTCTAACAAAAAAAGGGGGCTATTTGGGAAAAAACAGTATACTCCGCTATTAATATATATGCAACTTCACAAATTAAGTTTCACAATAGTAAACACTACCACTTGCATACCCCAATCTTAAATGTTTTAATAAAGGCGAGGTTTTTTATGTTTTATACTTTTACGTCAGAATCGGTTTGCGCAGGACACCCTGATAAAATTTGTGATCAGATTAGCGATTCGATTGTTGATGAGGTTTTGAAACAAGATAAGTTTGGTCGAGTTGCTATCGAAACCCTTGTCACACGTAATCGAGTCGTGATTGCCGGTGAAGTATCTGCAAAAGCGCAAGTTGATTTTGAAAAAGTCGCAAGAAAACAAATTAAAAGATTAGGTTATACAGACGGTATTCTTAATTTCTCATACAGATCGCCGATTGATATATATGTCCATACCCAATCTCCGGAAATCGCAAGAGGCGTTAAAATGAAAGGCGCTGGCGACCAAGGCATGATGTTCGGATTTGCCTGTCGTGAGACGAAATATTTCATGCCACTACCTATTATGCTTGCCCACGGGTTGGTAATGCAACTTGATGAAGTTCGAGAAAAAAAGCTTCTACCTTATCTTCGTCCAGATGGAAAATCTCAAATAACTGTTGAGTATAAAAACGGGAAACCATATCAGATCACATCAGTTATTTTGGCTGCTCCTCATAAAGAATCCGTCAAACTTAGTCAGGTAAAACACGACCTTTACAGAAAAGTAGTGATACCGGTTTTAAAAAAATTTGGATTCAAAATAAACAAGAAGAACTTTGTAGTAAATGGAACTGGTGTCTGGCACATGAGTGGACCGGCCTCAGATACTGGAGTGACTGGAAGAAAAATTGTTGTTGACACCTATGGTGGATACGCAAAAGTTGGAGGCGGATGTTTCAGCGGCAAAGACCCAACCAAAGTCGACAGATCTGGAGCCTATGCTGCCCGATACATTGCAAAAAATATCGTCGCTCATAAGCTTGCGAACAAAACCGAAGTTAGGCTAGCTTATTTTATCGGCGCAAAAAAACCTGTCATGCAGGAAATAGAAACCTTCGGGACCGAACGCGCCTCGAAGAAAACGATAAGAGACTTTGCACTAAAACTTCTTAACACTTCTGTTGAGGGCATACTTGAAGGTCTGAATCTTCGCAGACCAATTTACTTGCCTACCGCAGTTTATGGCCACTTTGGCCGCGAAGAATTCCCCTGGGAGAAGGTAGATTAAATATTAATTCCCATGAATTCGTTTCCTTCTCGGCTCAAACCTCTGATTTATTTTGTTTCTTTTTCAAAGGTCTCTTGTCTGTATTTACGCCGGTGCCATTTGTCTAGCCACCAGGGTATGGTAAACATCGGGCCAAAGAGGCTGCCGATGAAGGAAAATATTTTAGCTTGGCCAGCGGAGAAACCAAACATATTATTAACGGTTATGCCGAAAATTTTCGTATTTAAGATGTCGGATACAGCTATCTCAAAAGTGCCAGTTTTTCTTGGTGTCATAATCCAGGAAAGTGAACCCTTATTAGAAACCATTAAATTTATCGATTGATCTTCTTTCCCTGGACTCAAATCAAAACCGGGTGCTCGAAGTGAAAGAGTCGACTCACACTCCTTATCAGCCGTATTTTTTAATTGGACGATAATCGCTTGTGATTTATTTTCTGACATCACTCGTTCGGGCGATTTCACTTCCCAGGAACAAGGAGGCGGGACATTTTCATCTACAAAACCAAAAATAGTCTTTTTATCATCTAATGCCAAAGCTTGTTTTTCGTCTTTCTTTAAATTATTACCTAAAAAAATCCCAGAGAAGAAAATCGCTAACCCGAATATAAAAATAAAAGTTCTAAACATTTTTCGTCATTCCCGCGAAAGCGGGAATCCAGAATTGTATAGATTCCGGATCGAGTCCGGAATGACATTATTTAGAGATTTTTTAATACTTTGGTAATTCTTTAACGGCCGAACCTTTGAACAGAAGTTGTCCATTTTGAATAGAGGAATCTTCGACAGAAAAACCAGGGACAGCTTTAAAAAGCGTCTCGGTGTATAACTCGATCACTTCCTTCGCTTTTTCGACAGGAACGGGAAGCCGACCTAACTCTGCCTTTGAGAGATTAATATTTAAATCATTATTTTTTGCGCCGCCAGTGCCGGCAATATAAAAGGTTGGGCTGACCGGTAAATATTTATTGACGACATTAAGAATTTCGGTATCACTGGCATTGGTTATTCCCCAGGTGCGAACAAACTGTGGAATTCTAGATTTATCAATTCGCCCAGAAATTTCAAATGACGATCCTTGAAGTTTTATCTGTAGATCAGAAACCGGATGGATTTGCTGTGCATGGGCGCTGTATTCTTCTTGAGTCAACATAATATCTACAGGATTACCTTGAGCAGATCTAAATTGTTTATTAGGGTCTCCTTTTGTTTCTACAATTACTTGTCCAAGCTTTGACTGAGCTTTATTCAGATCTGCTTGACTGTGACGCACCCCAAGGTCACGAGGTTTATTCGAACCAATTATTGCAGATACTCCCGGCACCAATCCCAGATAGCCCAATATTAATACAACCAGTATTATGAAGATGAGAAAAACAACCCCTACAAATTTTAAAAGTTTCATATTTTCCTAACTTATTATAACTCTTTTTCTAACTCCTGCAACACATCCTCTAGACTTTCATCCTAGAAAGATTATATCAGAAAGATTCCTTATAATCTCTTATCTAATTATTGATGGGTAACAATCAGTTGGTAAATAATCACTTCGCCGTAGTTTTTATCGTTACAAAGCCTGACAGAGCTTTCGGTCTCACAATTAGATTGGACGTAGATTCCTGCTTTAAAATACGCTCTTGAATATTTTTTCTTAAGTATGTAGACAGGTTCTGAAATGTCATTGTAATAAATTCTGGTTTTTCCCTCGCTTACATCAAACTTGACGCTAAATCTTTTACCCAACTTATAGTCTGAATCAAGTTTATACTTATTTTTTTCACCTACCTTGATATACAAATTTGGATAGTCGAGGCGAATAACGATAATGTCTTCTTCAGCATCGTGTATCTGACCGGCAACTACATGCTTTTTGCTCTGGGGTACAGCAGTAATCGCCTGATCAAGAAACATCGTATGTATCCCCTTGGCTGAAGACCAAGCTGCATTTTCACTGCCATTGTTGGACATTTCTCGTAATTCTGTGCGCGGATATTTTGAGCCGCTAGTTGTAACTCCATTTACAGGCGCTCTGAATCGAACGCCATCCCCCTTGCTGACAATAAACCAAAGGTTGATGCGGTATTTAGCCAATTCGGGTTGCTTTATTTCTTTTGGATTTTCCGCAGATCCCATAGGAAGAGTCAACTTCCAGTTAGTGAGATCGATCACTTGTGAAGGGTAGGCTGACAAATCAAAAATAAAAGTTTTCAACACAAACAAAAAGACCAAAACGGTTATTATTAAATACAGATTAGTTTTTTTTAATAAATTCATTCTTTATTTTCACCTGACAGGTGAAATGGGTTTTTATTTCTCATGTCATTTTATAAAACACCTTCATATAATTAGTTCATTATATTCAAAATATATTTGATTGTTGCCCTAATACCTCCAGCTTGGACTAAAGCCGTCCTGATTTTCTCTGCGTTTTTTTTATAAGATTCTGTTGTTAGTACTTTATCCACCATATTAGTCAATTCTTCTCTATTAATCTGTTTCCTTTTATAATAAATTCCAGCGCCTAATTTCTCCACTCTCGCCGCATTTATTCGTTGCTCTTGGATAAACGGTATGATTAATAGCGGTACGCCAAAAAATAAACTTTCGTTGATGCTATTCATCCCTCCATGGCTAATGAAAAGTTGCGCCTTCTTTAGAAGTGACAACTGCGGTAAATAATTTTTTATGACAAAATTATCCGGAATCTTGCCGAAATCAGAAGGTTTTAAATAACTGCCGATAGAAACATAGACTCGATAAGGAGTATTGACAAAAGTATCAATGATCGTCTTATACGTTTCCAGGCAATCGTTATAAACAGTCCCTAAGGCAACATAGACAATTGGTTTGTTTTTTCCCAACCGATTTGAATCAATTATTTCTTCGCCTCGGTCATAAATAATCGGGCCGACAAATTTATAATTAGAATTAAAGCTATTTCCAAACGGCTGAAAATATTTTGAGGTAAAAACAATGTTTAGTTTTTCTTCGTTAATAAAGATGTCATGAATCAAAGGCGGGTCCATCCCTATTTGTTTGTAAAATAAACGATAATCCCGGACTAATTTAATCATCCTTTTTGGTTGGCGAAGAAATTGAAGATAATCTGGTAATAAATATTTTAAATTTGATAACATGACTTTTGTATTAATCGCCATACTGGTTACCAAAGATACCGTCGGAATTCTAATTTTACGGCTGATCAGCTTTCCCCAAAGACTAAAGGAATCGTGAATCAGACAATCAAACTTTTCTTTCTGCAAAATTTCAGCTAAGGCCGGAACGGCCAACCGAGTGATGTATAAACTTGTCTCAGCCATATTGGCAGCGTTATTCAAAAGCCGAAGATCTACTTTATTGAAATGGAAAGGAACAACCCTAAATTCTGCGCCTGTTTTTTTAATCTTTTCGGCAAATTCTTGGGTGTTATAAACAACAGCTTTATGTCTTAATCTGACTAGTTCTCTGACAATACCCAAGATAGGATTGAGATGGCCATAAGCTGGGACGGTCAAAAAAATAAACCTCATAAATCAATAATCTTGGAGTTCAGATATTTCTAAGTTTATATTTTCAGGGGAAATATAGGAAAAAAGGGTTATCTCCATGGGACAATTATAGCAGAAGGACTATGTCATCCTGTATCGTCATCAATTCCGGGATGCCCTGGCGTACCGGCTGGAGGATTGTCGCTGTCTGCATCGACTATATTATTTTCGTCATAAAAACCTCCCTCGTTTGTTCCGATAGAATTATCTCTTTCTGCCTCATCTTCATCGCCCTGAATATCGCTATAAGGAACATCACCTATTTTACCTTTTCTAATCTGCTTTGGATTATTCATAAGAAAATTCTATCCGCAACTTATGATATTAATATAACAAACTTGTAAATTTAAGGTAAGAGATTACGCAAATTTGATTTTTAAGCTTTTCTTCAGGTTGGCTTTCTAAAATCTCACAAAGAAAACCCGCCACATCTTAGCATTCGCCTTTTCATCCCGATTTAATCGGGAACGGCTCATGCTGCGATTATTGTCGGGCTCAAAAAACTGTAAAACTCGTATTACTCGTTAACAGTTTTTAGAGGGAGGTGAAAAAAAATGAAAAAACGAAATATTGCCATTGTTGTCTTCAGTCTAGCCTTGATTGGTATATTGGCCTTTGGTACTTCAAGCGTTAGCGCTCATTGGTTTGGTTTTGGCAATTCAAACCTCGTGTCTGATCTTGCCAAAAAATTAGGAGTCGGAGAAGATAAAGTTAAACAGGCATTTGACACAATTCAATCCGAGCGCCAAAAGCAGATGCGAACTTTATTTGAAGAAAGATTAACTCAAATGGTCAAAGACGGTAAAATAACCGAGAGCCAAAAACAGGCAATCTTAAAAAAGCACGACGAACTCCAAAGCAAAAGAACAAGCGAAAGACAAGAGATGGAAAACTGGGCAAAGCAGAATGGCCTGGAAAATATTATGCCGTTTAGCAGTTTTGGTCGAGGAATGCACGGCGGCTGGATGATGAGATAACGGCAGATTTTGCTCCCGTCCTAGGCGGGAGCATGATCTAATTAATTTTAAAGAATTCAACGAATAATTATTTTTAATCGATAATAAGAACTTCTCCATCTCTATAC
>JACQRR010000134.1 GCA_016206365.1 Candidatus Roizmanbacteria bacterium
CTTATATTCATACCGAGCAAAGTAAGAAATACGTCTGGAAGTTGGAGAATAATAAAAGAATAAAAACTTTTATTACCTTGGGTGATGAGGTTGACGGTACGAGTGTAATAAAGTCAGGACTTCGTGAAGGTGACGTGATTGGGAACTGACCTATGATTAAACTTCAAAATGTCTACAAAGAATATCAGCTTGATCGTGAAGTGATATTTACTGCGCTTAAGAATATCAATTTTACCGTCAATCAGGGAGAATTTTCTGCCATTATGGGTCCTTCGGGTTCGGGAAAATCTACCCTTATGCATATCATTGGCTTACTGGATAAACCAACAAAAGGTAAAGTATTCATCAATACCAAAGAAATTTTAAAACTTAATGATGATGAACTATCAACCCTACGCAATGAATTTGTCGGATTTGTATTTCAACAGTTTAATCTAATACCCAAACTTACTGTTGAGGAGAATATTCTTCTTCCGACGATATATGCAAGAAAAAATTTGTCATTTGATCCAGCAAAAAAAGCTCGTGAGATAATGAAAAAATTTGGGATTGACAACAAAGCGAATTCATACCCCAACAAAATTTCGGGAGGCCAACAGCAAAGAGTTGCCATAGCCAGAGCATTGATTATGAGTCCTAAGTTAATTCTTGCCGATGAGCCGACGGGCAATCTCGACACAAAAACAGGCGATCAAATTATAGATTTACTTGAAGATTTAAATCAAAATGAAAAATTGACCGTTCTTATTGTTACTCACGAGACGAATATAGCAAAAAAAACAAAAAGGATTATAAAAATAAAGGATGGAGAAATACAAACATGAGTTATTTTATTTTTATACTCAGATCGGCGATTTTTGACTTTTCAAGAAACAAAGGAAGGACTTTTCTTACATCTTTGGGTATTTTGATTGGGGTTTTAGCCGTTGTTCTTTTGCTGGCTTTTGGCTTAGGACTTCGAAAGTATATCGAGCAGCAATTTGAAAGCTTGGGAACAAATTTATTGAGGATTGTTCCAGGTCAGATACTTCAAGGGGGTGGCTTTCGGTCGGGACCTAGCGCATTTGGCACCATCAGATTTGATGAGAAGGATGTAGTGACGCTTCGAAGGATCAAGAATGCAGAATATATTATTCCAGTATTCAGTAAAACGATTACTGTATCTGGAGGCGGAAATAATGAGACGGGTGAACTTTACGCAAGCTCGGCCGATATTTTTGCCGGGCTGAATTTGAAACCACAATATGGAAGTGTATTTACAAAGGAAGATGTAAATAAGCGGAGCAAGATAGTTACAATCGGGCCAAAAATTGCTGAGAAACTTTTTAAAGATTCATCTTTGGCGGTTGATAAAACAACAAAAATTGAAGGGCAAACTTTTCGCGTCACCGGAGTCTTAGAGGCAAAAGGTGGGGGATTTGGTGGGCCAGACTTTGACTCGTTTATCTATATGCCATATAAAACCGCTTATATTTTCAATTCTGATAAAAAGTTTCTGGCAATAATTGCAAAGGCCGAAGATAGTGAAAGTATGGATTCTGTCAAAGAGCAAATCATCGAAAGGTTAAAGAGAAGATACGATGAGGATGATTTTTCAGTCATAGAACAGGCAGAATTGCTAAGCGCAATCTCATCAATATTTTCAATTATTAATATGGTGTTGGTCTCTATCGCGGCAATATCACTTGTTGTGGGAGGAATTGGAATAATGAATATTATGTATGTGACTGTTACTGAGCGCATTAAAGAAATAGGGATACGAAGAGCAATAGGAGCAAGAAAAATAGATATTTTATCTCAATTCTTGATTGAATCTATCATTTTATCTTTGATTGGAGGACTTTTGGGAATTTTAGGTGCATACGCTATAACTCTTTTTATCCAACGATTTTTTCCAGCCTATATAGATCTAAATTCTGTTTTATTGGCTCTTGGAGTTTCTTCAGCAATTGGTATAATCTTCGGCGTCTTCCCAGCCAAAAAAGCAGCGGATTTGTCACCGATCGATGCGATAAGGTATGAATAGTTAATGCTGACAGTTAGGGCAGAAATAGGTTCCACGGCCGGCGATGCGGATTTTTTTTATTGTACCGCTGCAGTTATAGCATTTTTCTCCTCCACGACCATAGGCTAAAAAGTGTTCCAGATATTTTCCAGCTTGGCCTAGAGCGTTTACGAAGTTTATCTCCGTTGCGCCGCCGTATTTGAGTCCACGTTTTAAGACTTCATGGACAGCAGCGTACAATTTTTTAACTTCTTCATCTTTTAGGCTTGAGGCTTTTCTTCTTGGGTCAATACAAGCAAGATTTAATGCATCGTTGGCATAGATATTGCCGACTCCTCCGATCTTTTTTTGATCCATAAGAAGTGATTTAACTGCGCTGTTTGATTTCTTCAGAACTTTTTGAAAATAATCTATTTTTAAATCTTTAAATGGTTCAGGGCCAAGTTCTTTAAAAAAAGGAAGCCTCTTAACTTCTGATGTTTTTAATACCTTAACCCAAGCAAAGCGTCGAACATCATTGAAATAAAGATTGGCATTTTTATCGAGTTTAAAAATAATCCTGGTAAATTTAGATGGGAGAGTTCCGACAAGTTTTATTGAAGGAGGTGATTTTTTTATTTCGTTACCTTGGTATATAAATTGTCCTGTGAGTTTGATATGAACTGCAATAGAATAGTTATTGTCAAGGTCGATTACTAATCCTTTGCCAAAACGCTTCACGGCAATCACTTTTGCACCTTTAAGGTGTAATTCTGGGTCTTGCAAAAGCCTATTGTCTAACAATTCGATATCAGTAATTTTTTTACCAACAAGATATTTTTCAAGTCCTAGTTTTATTGTCTCTACCTCTGGTAATTCTGGCATAGAATTGTTCTTGCCCCGTACACGCGCTCTTGCGAGGCGAGGATGTAAACCTCGCGAGCAAGTAAGCGTTGTATGGGGTCAACTTCTGGAAGTTCAGGCACAAGAAAACATTTGTCAGTCCGGACTTGATCCGGAATCTATATAGATTC
>JACQRR010000133.1 GCA_016206365.1 Candidatus Roizmanbacteria bacterium
ATCAGGATACCATTAATTTCTCCTTGATAGACAACGTATCCTCCTTTATTGCCTCCTTCTGGTCCTAAATCGATTATATATTGGCAATTTTTTATGACGTCAAGATTGTGTTCAATGACTATAACGGTGTTTCCTCGATCGATCAACTCTCGGAGGGTATGGAGTAGTTTCTCGATATCATAGAAATGAAGACCTGTTGTAGGTTCGTCTAAGATGTAGAGTGTATTTCCGGTCTCACGCTTTGATAGTTCATGCGCCAGTTTAATTCTTTGAGCTTCGCCACCAGAAAAGGTAGGAGCTGGTTGGCCGAGCTCTACGTAGCCAAGTCCAACATTATTTAAAAATGCTAATTTTTGTTGGATACGAGGATGATTGCTGAAGAAGTCCGAAGCCTCTTCAACTGTCATTTTCAAAACTTCATATATGCTTTTTCCTTTAAACTTAACCTCAAGAGTTTCTTTGTTATAACGTTTTCCTTCGCAGACATCACAGTTGACATAGACGTCGGGTAAAAATTGCATCTCAATCTTGATCACTCCTGCGCCTTGACATTTTTCACAGCGCCCGCCTTTGAGGTTAAAAGAAAATCTTCCCTTTTTGAATCCTTTAACTTTTGCATCGGCTGTCTGAGCATAAATCTCTCTCACCTCGTCAAAAAATCCGACGTAGGTCGAGGGGTTCGATCGTGGCGTACGCCCTATCGGAGATTGATTGACGAGGTAAACCCTGTTTAAATATTGATAACCTTCGAGTCGTTTGTATTTTCCAATTTTTTCTTGGTAATAGCCCTCTAAATAATATTTTAGAGCAGGATATAGCGTCTCGACAATAAGAGTTGACTTTCCAGAACCCGAGACTCCAGTTACAGCAATCATATTTCCTAGCGGAAACTGGACTGCGATGTCTTTTAAATTGTATTCGGATCCGCCTTTAATCGTGAGCAGTCCTTTTTGTTGGTTGAGTTCTTTTCTTTTTGTTTGAATTTTACGTTTTCCTGTCAGAAACTGGCTGGTGAGTGAGGCAGGAAATTTTAGAAGTTTTGCTAGAGAACCGCTAAAAATAACTTTTCCGCCCTGTTTGCCTGCATATGGCCCAAGCTCGACTAAGTGGTCGGCTGATTCTATGGTTTGTTTATCATGTTCAACGACAATAATGCTATTGCCCAACTTTTTGAGATTGTAAAGCGTTTGAATCAGAGATGAGACATCCTTGGGATGAAGGCCGATCGATGGCTCATCGAGGACATACAATACGCCGGTAAGCCCTGTGCCTATCTGAGAAGCTAAGCGAATCCGTTGAAGCTCACCTCCCGAAAGCGTTTTGGCCGCGCGTCCAACCGTAAGATACGACAGCCCGACATTTTGCAGAAATCTAAGCCTTGTGGCTATTTCTTTAAAAATAGGCTCGGATATCTCTGACTCATATTCATTGAGCTTTAGTCGATCCTGCCTTTGGTAATATTCTATAAGATGACCTACCGACATATTTGTTACTTCGGCTATATTTTTTTTATCGATTGTTATAGCTAAAACTTCTGGTTTTAATTTATTTCCTTTACAGGCCAGGCAAAGTTCCTCTTTCATGTACTTTTGAATTTCCATAGTGACAAAGTCGCCCTGCGTCTCAAAATATCTTCGCTCCAGTTCTCCCACAACGCCAGTGAATTTCTCAAAAATGGCTGTTTGTTTGCCAAACCGGTTTGTTCCCCGAACGCGGTAGACTTTATCTGTGCCGTAAAGCATAATATTTAATTTGTCTTTAGTTAGGTTGCCAATCGGGATGTCTAGGTCTATTCCTTCCTCGCGGCAGGCTTGTTTTATCAGGCGTATGTACCAAGTTTCGGCAAAGAAAAATTTAGAAAACGGCACGATTCCTCCTTCGTTTACGCTTAGACTTTTGCTCAAGATAAGTTCTGGATCGACTCTGTATATGGTTCCTATACCTTTACATTTTTCGCAAGCTCCTAAAGGGGAGTTAAATGAAAACATCCGGGGTTCTATTTCAGGCAGGGACAGGTTACAGTTAGGACAGGAAAATTTTTCGGAATAGAGATGTTGATTCGTCATTCCGGCTTGACGGGTTACAGTACTGTACCCGTCTTGTCCGGAATCGATTCTGGAGTCGCTATCGCTCCGCAGAATGACTAAACCGTCAGATAGATTTGTGGCTTGTTCTAGATCATTAGTCAAACGGCTTCTCAGGTTTGATCCGAACACCTCATTTTTGAAATCCTTAAATGAAAAAGAAAAAGAATCAATAATTACGTCTATGGAATGTCTATTTGTTTTTATTAAATTAATTTCCTCATTTAAACTGATTATTTTATTGTCTATGCGTACTTGAATAAATCCTTTGCTGCGGAGATTGTCAAGCAAATCTTTAAATTCTCCTTTTTTTTGCCTGATAATTGGAGAGAGAATTGAAAATTGCTGAGGTTTGATTTTATCTATTGCCAGCGCATTCTGTAAAAACAGAAACATTTTTTGCACGATTTCGTCTATGGTCAATTTGCTTATTTCTCTTCCACAATTAGGGCAATGAGGATGCCCAATCCGCGCAAAAAGCAGGCGTAAATAATCATAGATTTCGGTGATGGTTCCAACCGTTGAGCGGGGATTTTGCGATACGGTTTTTTGGTCTATTGAAATTGAAGGCGATAGGCCTTCGATTAAATCTACATCGGGTTTATCCATGACGCCCAAAAATTGACGAGCATAGGCAGATAGAGATTCGACGTATCTTCTTTGGCCTTCTGCGTAGATTGTGTCAAAAGCTAAGGAAGATTTACCTGATCCAGACACGCCGGTTATGACGACGAAATTGTTTTTGGGAATGTCTAGATTAATATTCTGCAAGTTATGTTGGCGAGCTCCACGGATTTTAATGAAATCAAGCATAAAAAG
>JACQRR010000135.1 GCA_016206365.1 Candidatus Roizmanbacteria bacterium
TCCCTCGCGGGCCAAAGCTATTGCCATCTCGGCTTCGGTAACTGTATCCATATTCGCCGAAATAAAGGGTACGTGGAGTTCTAGATTGCGTGTCAGTTTCGTTTTTGTTGATACTTCAGCGCGATGATCGATAAACGACCTTAGCGGAATAAGAAGTACGTCGTCATAAGTTAAACCGAGTGAAATATCTTTCATAAAAAATAAAGCAAAAATCCAATTACCAACTCCAAAAAATAAAATAATCAATAAACCAATAGCCAAATTCCAATATTTTCCAATTTCTAACTCCAATACTATCAATATTGAAAATTGCGGATTGGATATTGGTGATGATTGAATATTGGATTATTGGATATTGCTATTATTGAAAATTAAAGTTGTATTGTTTGTCTTCTCTCTGGCCCGACAAAAATATATTTTACAGGAACTTTGAGACTTTTTTCGATATATTTAATGTAGGCCTTGGCTTCGATCGGTAAATCATTAAATCTTCTGATATGAGTAATGTCTTTTTTCCAACCTTTAAATTCTTTAAAAACAGGCCTACATCTTGAAAAATCAGACATCAGAGACGGAACTTCGTGTTGTTTTTTTGAATCAATCAAGTAGTGTGTGCAAACTTTTAGCGAAGACAGACTTGAAAGAACGTCTAGTTTTGTGACTGCTAAATAGTCAAATCCAGATAATCGCGTTGAGGTTCTAAGAAGCGGTAAATCTAACCAACCGCATCGTCTGGGTCGCTTTGAAACGGTGCCAAATTCTCCGCCATTTTTCCTAATCTCATTGCCCGTTTTGTCAAACAATTCTGTAGGGAATGGGCCGTTGCCAACACGGGTCGTATAGGCTTTTACTACTCCTAAAGTATAAATCTTCTGCGGTGGAATACCTACATAGGGAAAAACCGATCCAGAAATAGTATAGACTGCAGTAGTATAAGGATATGTGCCAAAGACTCCATCTAGAAAAGTGCCGTGAGCGCCTTCAAAGAGAACTTTCTTTTGCTTGTCATTCTGAGCGGAGCGAAGAATCTCTGAACTTGTTTCAGAATTATTTCTCGCATACGCGAGAGATCCTTCACTTCGTTCAGGATGACACGACAACGCAGTTTGAATTTTTTTAGATACATCTCCTAAATATTCTTTTAATTTTCTTCCGTATTCGACATATTCTTTATATATTTTTTCTACCGTTAGTGCTGTTTTTTGACTAAAAACCTGTTCTATCTGTTTTTTTTTAAGCGGAAAAAACATTTCTAATTTTTCTTTTAATAGATCAGGATTAATTAGATCTTCAAAACGAATTCCAAAGCGATTATTTTTATCTTCGTAACAATAGCCTATACCAAGGTGAAGGCTGCCAGTTGCTTTTTTACCTTTCCAGAGCTCTGTCGCCCTATCTAATTCTTTGTGATAAGGCATGACAATATTCACGCGAGGATCAATCTTAAGTTTAATAGTCATTCCTCTTTTTTCAAAAAAATTAATTTCAGACAAAATAACTTCTGGGTCAATTACCACACCTTGAGCAATAAGAAGTTTTTTACCTTGGATAACCCCAGAAGGAAGAAGTGAAAGCGGAAATTTTTCTCCGTTTACTACAACTGTATGCCCAGCATTGTTTCCGCCGTTAAAACGCACAACATAATCAGCCTTTTTTGCTAAAATATCAACAATTTTTCCCTTTCCTTCATCTCCCCACTGGGCTCCGATGACTACGAGGGGATACTTGATTTTACTCATAATCAAAATGATCAATACCCAAAAACCAACTCCAATTTCCAATACTACCAATTATTAATATCCAAAATTTAATTTTTTGATTTTTCAACTATCGAACTCACAATTGCTTCTATCTCTTCGCCTTCTTTGATCAAATCTTCCATTCGTTTTTTAAAACCACCATTTAATTCTGAAATAACTCTTAACCAATAGTTAGTTTCTTTCGTTTCTTTTTTTACTATTGTCATTGAATGAAAGAACTCCTTTCTACTCATACTCCCATCGGCTTCTTGATCATTTGCTCCCATAGAAGTTACTGATCTGGTGATTTGATTTATGAATATTAGATTTTGTTGAGTTTTTGGGAGAGCTTTGGTTAATTTTAATACCCTAACTACGAAGTTAAAAATTCTTTTGTGAATATCAAATTCTTTTTTGGAAATTGGTAATTGGGTATTGATAGTATTGGTTTTGGTCATTGTTTTTTTGAAAATATTGTAACCAACTCTCCTGCATATCCTGTGTATTTTTCCGGAGTAAGTTTCGAAAGCTTCTCTTTATCTTTTTTGTTCAACTTTAATTTATTAATATATTGAAGCAAATCTTCTCGAGCTACTTTTCTTCCCCTAAAAAATTTTTTGGTTTTTTCATAAGCGTTTTCATATCCTTGGGTTCGTAAAAAATTCTGTATTGCTTCCGACAAAACTTCCCAATGATTTTCTAAATCTTCTCTGATTTTTTCTCCGTCAGGTTCAATCCTCTTTAGAGCTTCGGTAATGCTTTGATAAGATAAGTAAGAATAGCCAAAAGCTATACCAAATGATCTGCGCACTGTACTATCTGAGAGGTCTCTTTGCAACCTGGAATATGATAATTTTCTGCAGTAAAATTCTAATAGTGAATTAGCAATGCCTAATCCTCCTTCAGCTCCTTCAAAATAAATTGGATTTACTTTGTGGGGAAGGGCTGTTGAACCTACCTCCGACTTTATGACTTTCTGCCTGAAGTATCCCAGCATTAAATAGATCCAAAAATCCTGGCTTAGACCGAGCAATATATTGTTAATTGTTAATAGTTGATTAAAAATGTGAATATAAGAATCGTAAGGTTCTATTTGAGTTGTAATCAGATTAGGCGTCAATCCTAAGGATTCAACTAATTCCGAGCTGAATTTTAACCAGTCAATATTTGGAAAAATAAATTTATGGGCGTTGAGATTTCCTGTGTTTCCTGTGAGTTTAGCCCTAATCTCCATATTTCTTAATCTCTTAATCACTTCATCCAGTCTTTTATAATAAACTAACAATTCTTTACCAACGGTTGTTGGAGCCGCCGATTGGCCGTGAGTTCTGCCTAACATTGCTATATTTTTATATTTTATTGTGTCTTTTTGTAATTGCTTTATTATCTTCTCTATCTCAGGCAGAATTATTTTTTTCAAAGAATTTTTAACCATCAATCCATACGCGACGTTATTTACGTCATCTGAGGTCAAACCAAAATGCACCATCCCGACTAAATCTTTTAAACTTGTTTTAGCCAATTGCAATGTTAAATACTCCTCCACCGCTTTCATGTCATGGTTTATCCTTAATTCAATCTCACGAATTTTTCTGTACTCCTTTTTATCGAATGTTACAATTAATTGATTAATTGTAACAATCTCGGATGGAGTTAATTTTCTGATAATTTTATATTCGGATAATTTTAGAAGATATTTAAGCTCGACTAAAACTCTGTGTTTATTTAGAGCAAAATCTGAAAAATAAGTAGTAAGTGAGGCTACTTTATTTTTATTTCTTCCATCAAGCGGAGTCAAAGCTTCTTCAACTCCGTATGTATACTTCGGCTTCATAAAACCCTTTATTTGTAACAAAAGTAAGAATAGATGTCAATTATAATGCGCTTATTCCGAGTGAGGTAAGAACTATCCCCTGCTGTTCTTCAAGAGTTTGTGAACCAAAGAATCTTTTCATTATAGTCCAACCGTTTTTACTCTTTGCTACATGTCTTACGAACTCACTCAATCGTACGTGCCATCTTCTTAAAGCAGAATCAACATCTTCATATGAGCCTTGATTCAATAATGGTGAGTAGTTCCCCCACATCGCCACAGGATATTCAATCTCTTCAACTTTAGTTCCGGTAACCATTGCCGCAATAACCTTTGCAATTGGCTCCATTAAAAGATCATGTCGTTTTAAAATTTTATGTCGCTCCGTAAAATCATCTATAGCTGTGTCTTTTGCTTTTTGGTCTAAAACTTCCTCTGTTTGCTTAGGACTCTTATCCCTTAATTCGATTTTTTTCTTGTAGATGTCGCTCCTCGCATCTCTTTCGATATATTCAGGAAGTTGACCTCCTCTTACTGCTTCTGCCATGCCTAATTGCAAATTAGCTACATATTCGGTTAGTTCTAAGGCTTGAGGTTTTCCAAATGAAGCTGGTATAAGACTCGACACTACTTGCTTGGCATAATTTGGGTCAGCAACAAACCTGGCAAAGTCCATAGCTTGCGCTTGCAAAGAATCTTCAATTAATCGTTTCATACTTTCCTGATACATTTTTATATATTCAGGATTTGAAAGCAGTTTTCGCCTTTGTTCAGGATCATCAGGTAAATCTTCAAAATTAAGCATCAAGGAAAGCGCGAACTGCGATTGGGCTTTTGCCTGTCTTAAACTGCTTGAAAAAAGCTCCTGTAAGGTCTTACCCACATCATTTTCCGGACCCAAACCGGTTTTTTTTAGAGTCCTTATTCTTTCCAAAAGCTCTCTTTTTAAGTCCTGCAATTTTTCTGGAGGCAAATGGGTTTCTTTTGGATCACGGGTAAACGTTTGAACAGCCACATCAGTTGCCCCAATTCCAGTTGCGATATCTTGAATCTCAACTAATGAAACATCTCCTTCTAAAAACCTTTCAATTGTCTCTAATTGGCTATAATTTGACATTCCTTGAATCTGACCTCTCACGGCTTGGCTTTTGAATCTTATTGAATCTCGTGTTATACCAGCTAGAGCTAATAATTCTGCCGCTTGGATCTCCGACCCTTTGTCTTTTAGAAGAGTCTCTAAATGTTCGCTTAGTGCACGAAAGATCAAACTGTCGTGGGAGTTTTTTTCACGAGTGAAGTATTCTTTCATTCTTTCTGCCTTAAAATACTCTTCGGAAAATGGTACACCCCATTGAAGCTGACTTATTCTTTTTTGATAGTACTCACTCATGTTTAAATATCTGTTAAATTCTTCGCTCCAAACAGAAGGTTCGATTCTTTGTAAGGCCCTGAAAAGCTTTGCAGCCTCCTCTATAGTTAATTTTTTTTCCACAACAAGAGCTTTCAAAACACGTCTATCAGCCTCAGGATCGGATCCGTTTGCTAATTCTAAATGCGTTTTTCTCCCAAAATCTCTTATTGCCTGATCGACATTTTCTGATAAATTTGCACCATTAACTAATACATTTGGAGATCCGCGCGCAAATCCTTCTCCCGAAAGCGGTCTTGTACGAAATCTGCGATTCTGCACCATCTCATTAACAACGGTTGGATTATTCGCCAAATGAATATAATGAGTAAGTTCCTCAACTCTAGTCCAATGATCATTGTGATCACCTGAAGATAACATAAACGAGTTTCGAAAATTTATATTGCAGATGACTCTTCCTTCTAGTTCTTCGATGCCGGCGCTACCTGAACCAAACAACGCATTGAAGTTTACTTGAACTGGTAAAGCTTTTTCTAGAGAGTAAACTAGATTCGGGTCTACTCCTAAAATAGTTGATATTTCTTTTACAGTAGGGTCAAGCGAGGTTAACGGTAAAGGACCTTGCAACTCAGATTCAGATAAACTTTTTGTATCTACAGTTGGCTCTTGCATTTTAGCTAAAATTCATTATAGCAAGAATTTATCTGGCAATTTCAGTACAGAACCCTAAATCTGATCGTATTTGGAATCAGTTTTAATTCCTTTAAAACTTTTTTATCGTACTGCTTATTTACGTCGGTGATCACATATCCAATCTCTTTATTTGTCTTTAAAAATTGTGCCAAGATATTGATGTTGTACTTTGCCATGATGCCGTTGATCTTTGCCAAAATTCCTGGAACGTTTTGGTGAAGATGTAATAATCTATGGGTATTTTTTTCTTTTCTTAATCGAACGTGGGGAATATTTAAGCTTGTGTAGGTATCTCCGGTATTTATAAACTCTAATATTTTTCTTCCTAGGTTATTTTCTTGCCCAAAAAAAAGTGCTATTGCTTTTTTATTTAAGATAGATGTATCTATTAATTTTTCTTTTCCCAAAATTCCAATCACCATAAGCAAATTTGCTTTATCTAATATTTTTTCTTTTAAGGAAGAGAAATTAGCGATTAGCAGGATATGTATTTTTTTAATTTTTTCGAGCCTATCCACCCTGCGGGTGGACTTCATAATCTGGTAGCCTTCTTTTTTAAAAAGCTGGAGCATTTTTCCTCCTACGTCTCCAATAAGCAACGCCTTGACTCTATTTTTAGGATAGGAAAGAGATCGCGGGAGTTTATTGATAAAAAGAAACTCGTCAAAATTTGGAGCAATGTGATCGGCTTTTTCTAATACGGCGGTTCGCTTAACATTTTCCGTGAAGGCAACAAAATGTTTGGCCCCTCCCATAGCTTTTATCTGATAATCAGTGTAGCCGTCGCCGATTACAATAATCTCCCCTTTCAATCCTAAGTCATTGACCACCTTGACTTTTCCTTCATCTCGAGCCAGTGGATTTTTAGAATCCAATCCAATTATCTTTCCCTCTTTATCCAGAACGAATTTATTAGCAAGAACATGACTTTTTTCGATTTCGAAAGGTTTAATAATAGGCAGTATAAACTCTCTAAATCCACCCGAGATGATATAGATTTTATCCTTAAATTGTTTAAAAAATTGTCGGTTACGTTTGATCGAGGCAGAGATTTTTTTCTTAAGAATTTTGACAACCTCCTCAATATGAAGTCTGTTGCCCTTTAACAACTTAAGTCTCTTCTTCAAACTATCTTCAAATGAAATTCTGCCCTCCATCCCTAAACAAGTTATCTTTTTAATTTCTTCAATTATTTCATCCCGATCGGTTCTATTTTTAAGCACTACAACAGCTAATTCTTCAAGGCCTTCGCTTTGAATAAAAGTCGAGTCAAAATCGATGATAAAATATTTTGTCATAAAAAAAATCCTCCCTTGTGGGGAGGCTTGCTTAAAATTCCTAATTCCTAATTCCTAATTTCTAAAAAGAGAGTCTCCCCATAGATACCTGCAGCCGAACTGGAGTGTGGGGAGTAATTATTTAAAACGTCAACTCGTTGATTCATGGCTGAAAAGATTGCCGCGGATTACTAACTGATTTCCACGGATTTATTTAATAAAATAATAACAAAATCTATCTAGTTGTCAATACACAAATGCCAATTATTATTTATTTACTATTATTTATTATTTTATTAGGAGTAATTCTTATTTTTTCTTCCAAAAGATTCTCTCCTATTCCTTACTTTCCGACTCAGAAAATTGATCTTCCGCTTATCATCAAATCTTTATATCTTAAAAGTGATCAACTAATTGTTGATCTAGGCGCTGGTGACGGTATAGTTATCTTCGAAGCTGCAAAAGAAGCATATAAAAAAAAATTAAATACGGAATTTCTGGCCGTCGAAATTAATCCAATTTTAATCTTACTCTTACGTCTTCGCCGTTATTTTCACCCAAATAAAAAGAGTATAAAAATTCTAAAAGCAGATATTTTTAATATGAACTTTAAAAATTTGTCATTCCCGCGAAAGCGGGAATCCATTTTATCCTGGATTCCGCATCAAGTGCGGAATGACAGTCAAAAAGTTGAGCAATATAACAA
>JACQRR010000150.1 GCA_016206365.1 Candidatus Roizmanbacteria bacterium
GGGTACAGGATTTGAACCTGTGGACGGCTATTAACCGTCACGGCTTAGCAAGCCGCTGCATTACCACTCTGCCAACCCTCCTGCAGTTTACTATCAAGATTAATTTTACCAAAAAATTTTATTATACGTAGTTTATCAATTCTGTGAGAGTTAACGGAGAAATCCAACCCCTGGAGTTGAAAATGCTTTCACAAGGTTTTGAATTCATTGATTTCAATATAGCATGTATTTTCATTAATAAATGATAGAAGTCAACACCGGGAGTTGATCTTACTATCAAATACCGATAAAATCCAACCTCTGGAGTTGAGAATATTGTAATATCATATACACGATGCATTTTCAAATGCAATCGATACAGCATTTTTTGTAAGAGTTCACACCACTTGCTTTGTGTCAAACCAAAATAGAAATGTCCGCTTTTGAATTAGTTATAAAAGATTTACTCATTGTCATTACGAGGAGCGAAGCGACGAAGTAATCTCAGGATTGTCGAGATTGCTTCGCTTCAACACTCATCGCTCGCAATGACAACAGTTACACTATTTATAGCTATAAATAGGACATTTCTATTTTGTTAAAGAGCGGACATTTCTAAATTGGACTAACAACACCACTTGCTTTGCTGAAAAAAACTTACTAGTATGATGAAATGATTTCTCTAAAGATCGATAATTTCTTTAAATCGTTCAAAATATTTAAGAACAAAATTTACTTGCTTGCTCTAATTGGAATTCTTGCTCAAATTATATTTATCGAATTTTTAGCAAAAGAGGTCCGCAATAAACAAAATCTGGCAAAAAAAGCCGCTTCCAAACAAACATTGCTGGACAGCTCATATGGCATAATTGTCAAGCCGGCAGCAAAAAATCCTGTAAAGTGGGCGACTGCGCGCTGTAATGACGGGACACCTTTTGCTTTCCAATTCAGACGATCACAAACAAATAGTCAAGAGTGGGTTATCCACCTTCAGGGTGGCGGATTTTGCGACGACGATGCCGAAATTTGTTCAAAACGTATTAAAAATTTAACCACAACTCTTCCGGGAAACGACGGACAACCGACCACAATGCAGAAACAAGGCATATTTAGTCAAGATCCCGGCAAGAATCCTTATTTTTTCGACGCAAACCAAATCTATGCCCATTACTGTTCATCAGATGTCTGGAGCGGATCAACAGCTCTGAGGCGACAGACAACCGGTGATGCTCAAAACGGTTGGTTTTTTTCCGGTCGTCTGAATGTTAAGGCAATGGTCGAAGTTTTAAAAGAAGAGTTTGGCTTGGATGATAATAACTCTGAAACACAAGTTTTGTTTTCCGGAGGCTCTGCTGGCGGGGGTGGAGCTGAAGTAAATGCGGATATATTGAAATCCCAACTTCCTAATGCGGCAAAAGCTGGTAGATTGAAAATTTTAAATGATGCCGGAGTTTTTGTTGATTTTGATAATCCTAACTACCGTACCGGTGAAAGTGATTTGTCGGATAAAGATATCTTCAAAAGTGCCTATAAATTTTGGGGTTCAAAACTGAATCGATTTTGCGAGAATGCGATGCTAAGCCAGGGTGAAGATAAAAGCTTATGTTTTTTCACTTATATCGATTATCAATATGTGACTGCTAGCAATGGATTAAATTTGCCGTTTTTAGTTCAAGCCTCATCCATCGATAGCGCCGTAATGTTTCTTCATGGAATAAATTATAGGGATCCAAACGATAGTCAAGCAGTTAGCGAGTGGAGGTCGAGCGCTTTGAGAGCAATGGAAAACTACAGTCGTGTTTTTTCCAATGGAGAGTATCCTTATCATGTGTTATTGACCAATGATGGAAGTCAAAACGGTTGGGATATGGGTAGACCCGGGAGCAGCTATAGAGAAGTCGCGGAAAGGTTTTGGAATGACGGTCCGGCAGAAAGAGTTATTTTTGGTAATCCAGAAACTGACATAACGCCTGTCCCGACCAGCCTACCAACTCCTACTCCAATTCCAACAATCTGTACTGCCAAGTCACCATCGCAGCCAAAGCTTTTATCTCCAGCATCGGGATTGCAAGTCAGCCAAACAAAAGTAACTTTGTCATGGAAGGGTGTAAAAGACTGGGGCAAAAGCTGCAAGGGAGGAAGTAAGATCTATAATGTTTATGTTGATACTGTCAATCCGCCTCAAAGTATTGTTAAATCTCTCTCAAGTTCAAAAACCTCGCTCGCTTATACTGGTCGAAATGACCAAAAGTATTTTTGGATGATTGAGGCGTCGAATGGCGATAAAAAATCAAAGTCAGATGTGAGTTCTTTTAGAATTTTGCTTCCTGCCGCAACTACCACGCCGGTTCCAGGAGCTTGCGAGCTGGCCCAATGCCATCCCGATCGAAAACAAGCGTGTCTTGATCGACATCCTGGCAAGAATCCATTTTGTTCTTATCAAGGCTCTTGTCCTGCCGGAAAAATTCAAGACCCTGAATGGTGTGGTTGCACAAATTGTGGAGGGGGAACTGATCAAGGTGCTTGCTGTTTCGATCAATAAAAAATGAAAAAGTTGGTAATGCTTGACTTATAATCCAAAAGATGTGATGATGAAATATCATGGCGCCTACCTTTTTACTGCTGATTTTATTATTCACCTTCTCGATTCTGTCTATTGTTTTTATTGAGTTACATAGGATACTGAAAAACGCAGATAAGCTACACGAGGAATTGAGGGAAGAGCGAGATATAGCCAAGGCGATAGTTGCCTCAATGGGTGAGGGACTGCTTGTTTTAGACACAGATTATAAAATCAAATTAATAAATCCGGCTGCAGAAAAATTCTTAGAGACAAGCGTTAAAGAAGCCGTAGGGCAAAAATGGGCAGAGTTTGGCAAAGCCTACATAGGCGACAAACCCATTCCTTTTAACAAACGTTCTGCCGTCATCTCATTGACAAAAGGAACTGTAAAAATCACCACGATCACAGACGATCATTATTACGTCACCCGATCGGGCAGGAAGTTCCCAGTTGTAGCTATCACTGCACCCCTTGTACATAATAATCAAGTGATAGGTATTGTTAAAGTCTTCCGCGATGCAACAAAAGAAAAAGATATAGATCGGATGAAGACAGATTTTATCTCGCTAGCTTCCCATCAGCTTCGTACACCCTTATCCGCAATCAAGTGGTTTTGCGAACTTCTTGTCGATCCAAAGTCTGGCACTCTAAATCCAGAGCAAAAAGAATATAGCAAAAATATAGCTACTTCTACCGAGCGCATGATCGATCTAGTTAACTCGCTTCTTAATATCTCCCGGATTGAGTCAGGGCGTATCATGGTTGAACCAAAATCGACGAGACTATTAGAACTCGTAAAAGAGATAGTTTCGCAGCTGGAGAAAAAAATCGAGACAAAAAAAATAAAATTTATTATAAGCAGTCATGAAAAACTCCCAACTGTCAATATCGATCCAAAACTCATAGGCCACGTCTATATGAATCTTTTAGACAATGCGATCAAATATACTACAGAAGGTGGGGAAATAACCGTCTTTATCTCTAAAAAAGACCAAGAAATCATCTCCCAAATCACAGACAGCGGTTACGGCATTCCTAAAGATGAACAGAATAAAATGTTCCAAAAATTTTTTAGGGCAACTAATATTGTGAGGCATGAAACAGAAGGAACTGGCCTTGGGCTTTATCTAGCCAAAGCGATCGTGGAGTCATCTGGGGGAAAAATATGGTATAGAAGCGAAGAAAATAAAGGGACTACTTTTTGGTTTAGCTTACCGGTTTCAGGTATGAAGCCTAAGAAGGGCGAGGTTTCGCTTGACTAGCAGAAGTAACCTATTGTATAGTAATATAAATTTTAGTAATTGGCAAGACTTATAATGTTGGTATGACTGGGACATAAGTGTCATTCCGAGCGTAGCGAGGAATCTCTCGCGAATGCGAGATTTTCTGAAACAAGTTCAGAGATTCTTCGGACTTCGTCCTCAGAATGACATATAACCCAGTCACAATGTTGGTATGTGTTAATCATAAAACTATAATTTATGAAAGAAGGTAAATTAAAGGTAATGGTCGTTGAGGACGAGCCTCTTCTTCTGGAGGCCATCGGTACAAAGTTAACTAAAGAAGGAATTGACGCTATCCTTTGTTCTGGTGGAAAACAGGCGATGGATTTTCTTCTAAATAGCGAAGACCTACCTGATACCGTTTGGCTAGATTATTATCTTAAGGATATGGACGGCCTCGCTTTTATGGGCGCGCTTAAGCAGAATCCAAAATTACAAAATATTCCCGTAGTTGTAGTTTCAAATTCAGCAAGCACAGATAAAGTGAGCAACATGTTGGCGTTAGGAGTGAAAAAATATTTATTAAAAGCCGAGTATCGCCTGGATGATATTGTGAAAATTATTCGTCAGTTCTCAGTGTCTTCACCCTAGGGTGTAGATCGAAGTATATGGAAAAGAAATCGAATAAAAAGATTCTCATCATTGAGGACGATCAGTCTCTTGCCAGCGCCTATAGAATAAAACTCTCTCCCTACTTTGCTACCCAAAACGCCATTACCGGGGATGAAGGATTAAAGTCGGCCAGCGATTGGCAACCAGATCTCATTATCTTGGACCTTTTTCTTCCGGGAAAAAGCGGGCAAGAGGTGCTAAAAGATCTCAAAAAACATGCCAAGACCAAACGCATACCGGTTATCGTCCTTACCAATCTTGAGGGTCAGTGCGAAAAGATGTTGGAGGGTGGAGCCGCCGACTGTATGATCAAAACCGAAATGAGCATGGAGGAAATTCTAAAAAAAATCAAAAGCCACCTTTAACTATAAGAAAAAAAATGACAATTAGAATATAAGTTATTCTGTTAGGAAAATGGTTATTCTCGTCGATGGGAAAGGTAAGTTGTTAAGAGTTATCGGATTATCAATATTAGTATTCTTATTTTTCGTATCTCGATTTATAATAAATAGAGTCTATCCTTATCTTCCTCCAACCCCTACAAACATATCAGCTTATTTCTTTTTCGGCATCTTCGCAATCATTTTTTGTGTTTCTATAGTCTCTGGGTTATTTGCGGCTTGGAACTGGTTTAAAGCAGATGTTACAAAGCGAAAATATTGGAAGAAGGTGATTTTTAAATCAGTTTTTTTAGCTTTAATATCCTTCATTAGCGCTCCTTTAATATCTTTTTTTATTTGGTAC
>JACQRR010000136.1 GCA_016206365.1 Candidatus Roizmanbacteria bacterium
ATCAACCTCCCCACCTCAATTCCACCTAAGATAGGCGGATTGGATGAGGACAAAAATGTGTTGATAAAGCTTTTTATCCATAGATTTAGCTTCAAATATAGCAAACCAAATCAACCTTGTCAAGAAGATAAAAAAATAATACAATTGTTGATTGTTAATTGTTAATTGTTATTAGTGAAAAAGTTATTTGTCGAAGATACAATCAACAAAATCGGCCAGGAAGTAGAACTCTATGGTTGGGTGCACAATATTAGAACCCATAAAAATATAATATTTATCGATTTTCGCGACCGAAGCGGGATTGTTCAGGTTGTTGCTAACAATAAATTTAAAATTCTCTCCCCCGAAGACGTTATCATGATCAAAGGAACCGTAAATAAAAGACCAGCCAACATGGTTAATGCTAAATTAAAAACTGGAGAAATTGAAATTCAGGCAAAAGAATTTAAAATTCTTGCAAAAGCAGAAACTCTGCCTTTAGACTTGAGTAAAGAAAATTTAAATTTAAACTTGCCTACATTACTTGATTATCGTTCATTGACACTTAGACATCCAAAAATTAGTGCAATTTTTAAGGTCCAAGAAACCGTCATTGACGCTTTTAGACGAGGAATGAAAGAAAAACAATTTATCGAATTTCAATCACCAGTCATTATACCCCAAACCGCAGAAGGCGGCTCAGATGTATTTGAGGTGAATTATTTTGAAAAAAAAGCTTTTCTGTCTCAAAGTCCTCAATTCTATAAACAGATTATGGTCGGTGTTTTTGAGCGAGTTTTTACTGTGAACAAAACACTTCGTGCCGAACCTTCTGTTACGACAAGACATTTAACCGAGGTTACCACATTAGACGCTGAATTTGGTTTCATTGATTCATGGACAGAGCTTATGGATATGGCTGAATATATTATTAAATTTATCTTTAACGAAGTTAAAAAAAATCATCAAGAAGAACTAAATCTTTATAATACAACAATGCCTAAAATACAGGATGCAATTCCACGTATAAAGCTTCGTGAAGCCCAAAGAATTATTTATAAACGGACAAAAAGAGATAACAGAAATGAGCCTGACTTGCAACCCGAAGATGAAAAAGAAATATGTAAATGGGCAGCAGAAGAAAAAGGTTCAGAATTAATTTTCGTCACTCACTATCCCGCAAGCAAGAGACCATTTTATACATTTGAGGACCCGGAGGATCCAGGCTACACACAAAGCTTTGATCTCTTAGGAAGGGGCACAGAGTGGCTCACAGGAGGAAGAAGAATCATTAATCTTCAAACTTTGTTAAAAAAGGCTAAAGAAAGAGATATCGACATAAAAAAAAGCGAGCTCTACCTCCAAGCGTTTAGGTACGGTTTGCCACCAGAAGGAGGTTATTCATTTGGATCAGAAAGAATTGTTATGGGAATACTGCGACTCTCAAATATCCGCGAGGCATCTTTGTTTCCAAGAGATATGGAGAGGATAGACGTCCGTCTATCAACCGTCGCATCTCAAACAAAGGTTACACAAAATTCTTACGTTTTCCAAAAAATCAAAAAAAAATTGGACGATGCAAATATTGCCTATGAAGTAATGAAGCACAAACCTGTTTATACATCTGAAGATGCCGCAAAAGTTCGAGGAACAGAACTTAAGCAAGGAGCAAAAGCTCTGATTATGTTTGCCGATAAAAAACCTGTTATGTTGGTCCTACCTGCTGACCGAAAAGTAGATATGAAAAAATTTAAGTCGGAATATAAAATCGGAGATCTACGCATGGCTACAGTGGAAGAAGTTAGAAAAGTTACAGGTGTAGAAATAGGAGCAGTCCCACCTTTTGGAAATATTTTTGAGACACCTTTATATGTAGACTCAAAACTTGGAGAAAATGAAAGAATATCTTTTAACGCCGGAGAACATACTAGATCGATAGTAATGGAGTATAAAGATTTTGAAAAGGTTGCAAAACCAATTATCGGAGATTTTTCCATTTAATTCTTACGTCATTCTGGCAACCCCGAGTTTTTCTCGGGGGCGTCCAGAATCGTAGTTTTAAAGAATATCTAATATAACAACGATTCCGGACAAGGAACGTCTGACGTTCCAAGCCGGAATGACAGAATGAGTAATTATGACTAACAACGATTCTGGACGCGTCCCGATTAAATCGGGACTTGCCAGAATAACATAGGAATAATTATGAAATTTAGATTTTATTTTTTATTTCTTTTTTATACCTTGTTATTTCTTTTTTACCCTGGTGATTCGGAGTATTTTAAATTATTCGCTTATAATCGGGCTCTTTTTGCAGAACATGACCAAACACCAAACCTAAAATATGATCCGGTTCCCTATCTCAAATTCCCCTCTTATCCGCAAATCAGCGCAGAGGGAGCATACATAGTAGATCTTCCATCGTTTACTCCTATTTTTGAAAAAAATACCCATCAACGATTCATCCCGGCCTCAACGACAAAAATAATTACTGCTTTAGTAGCTGCAGATATATACAAACCAGACGATATCTTGATTGTGAAAAGAACAATCGAAGAAGGTCAAATTATGGAGCTAGTGATCGGAGAAAGAATCACCGCTGAAAATCTTCTTTACGGCATACTTGTTCATTCCGGAAACGACGCCGCCTATGCTCTAGCGGATAACTATGGATTTGAAAAATTTTTAGACTTGATGAAATTGAAAGCCGATCAGCTCTCTATGACCAATTCTCATTTTGTCGATCCTGCCGGTTTGGATGAATTCAATCAATATACATCACCATTTGATCTTGCAATAGCCGCTAGAACTCTTCTTGAAAATAGCGAACTAAAAAAAATGGTTGCGACAAAACAAATCACTATAGCTGATGTTGATTTTAAATATTTCCATAAGCTGTCAAACGTAAATAAACTTTTAGGCGAAGTGCAGGGAATCGGCGGTTTAAAAACAGGATTTACCGAAAATGCGAAGGAAAATCTCGTTAGTTTTTATAAATCAAATGGCCATCAGTTTATCATCGTCATCTTAAGAAGCGAGGATCGTTTTGAAGACACAAGACAAGTTATATCCTGGATAAACTCTAACGTAGATTATTTCAACACACGCTGAGGGTATAGAAATATTATTCTTAGGAAAGCGAAGATGCCTGTTTCGAACTTTTCAAAGAGCCGATGAGTTTGGAGGGAAGTTCTTCAAAGCGAGAAACACGGTATCGAGCTTTCTTCATTATTCACTAAAGTAATCATCCCTAATCGCTGGTACATATCCAACAAAATCATTCTCTCCCAAAAAAACATACACGGGTTGAAGATATTCCTGATAGATATCAGGGTCAAGATAACCCAAAAACATTTTCTTGATGACAATATTTTGCTTGTCTTGAGTATTTTGGATTACCCATCCCTTCCCTGTTTTCAATGTCTCCCAGGCGGCGTCGCCCGTCTTTATCGGATAGATTCCAACCTGGGTATTTGATTTTTCGTAAAATTTTATCTGAGCTTTAATAATCTTAAAGTCGGACTCATAAAATACCATCATCACATAGTTTTGGCTATTGAAATACTTTGCTGAAACAATTGGATATTGATCTTGGTCTGGCCGGTAAAAGTCTACCTCTACCATGTTTGCATTCTCATTTGTTTCAAGCAGTCTCATCTGTTTTGCTTCTGGATCGTAAGAAATAAAAATAGTGTTGGTTTTTCCCTGGGCTAATTCTTCCGGATATCTTACGACTTTCAATAAGTTGATCGCCTTATCTTCGCTTTCTCTTTTCCGCGGCAAGACTGTGTCTTGAAAGATTTGTGGATCATTTTCAAAGTTATATTCGTATGTGAAATTGAAGTTTGTAATGTCAATCCGTAAGCTCTGCTTATCATCCTTAAAGACTGCTTCTTTACCTTCAAGGGCGTGTTTGACAGACTGCGTATCAAATCCTAATGTTTTTGCGATAAGATATATTTTTTCCCGATAACCAAATCGTGTTGGAGCCGATGGGAGAAAGAAAACTTTTGCGGAATCAGTAGCGGTTATCGGCTTACCCTCAATCGTATCAATCGTGAAATTAAGATTTGAGCTAGGTGGAACATCTTTGATAAGTGGTTTTTTAATTTTACCGAAAGTTGGATTCACATATGTAGTTATTTGTTTTGGAGGCGTTATGGTCAGTATTAAGACTTTCACCAAATAATAGAAAATCAACAGAACAATAAAAAATAATAAGGCCAACGGCGCAAATTTACGGCTATAGCTGGAAAGTTCTGTAAGAGTCATAATTAAATAATAACAAAAATTGTTCAATTGTTTCACTGCTCGACTGCTGATAAAATAAAATCTATGAATAATAAGTTGAGGATCGGTTGGTTTAGTTTTACTTGCTGTGAGGATTCTACAATAATATTCACAGAACTCTTAAATACACATTGGAAAAATTGGAAAAATAGTATCGAATTTGCGCACGCTAAAGTCTTAAAAAAAAGCCCTGAAATCATCCCCGAAATGGACGTCGCTTTTGTTGAGGGCGCAATAACTGGGGATAAACAGGAAGAAAAACTTAATAATATTCGCCAAAAAGCAAAAATATTGGTAGCGATCGGTTCCTGCGCGGTAGTCGGGTCGCCCTCTAATCAAAGAAATTTTTTTAATCGGTCTCAACTTGAAGAAATCAAACCAATCTTGGAAAGATTCAAATATAAAGAAAAAGTTCTCAAGCTTTCAGAAATTGTAAAAGTCGACGATGTTGTTCCAGGCTGCCCGATGAATGAACAAGTATTTTTGCAAATTATGGATAAATATTTAAACACAAACCCTTTGTCATTTCGAGAGAACGAAGCGACCGAGAAATCTAGCGAAGAGACGTCAGACGTCCCGAAGCGTAAATAATGCGGCCTTCGGCCTAGATCCTTCACTTCGTTCAGGATGACAGTGTAAAACTTATGCACGATATAAATGATCATTTCGATCCGGATAACTTTGACATCAATCTCTCAGAGATATCAAAAATCGAGGGAGCTGCATCTTTGGAAATAAAAGTCCGCGATAAAAAAATTGAAGACTTAAAATTTTCTATCTCCGAATGGAAGCGATTCTACACCCAGGCAATTCAGGGCAAACCAGCTGTAGCAATACCCCAGCTCGTGGCTCGAATATGTGGGACTTGCTCAAACGCTCATCTTTTGTGCTCTATAAAAGCAATTGAAAATGCCCTTAGCATTCTCCCATCTAATCAAACTAAGCTTCTAAGAAAACTTCTTCACTTTGGCTTGCTGATTAGAGATCATGCACTCCACCTATATATTTTTGCTCTGCCTGATATTTATAATAAAAATTCGATACTAGAATTTGACGAGAACGACACTGTCCAAAATCAACTTCTCGAAGACACATTTGCGGTTAAAGAAGTTGGCAATCAACTTTCGATAATTATTGGTGGTCGATCCGTTCACGCTCCCAATCCTACCATCGGTGGTTTTCATAAACTTCCAAAAATTGATGATTTGAAAAATCTGCGGCCCAAATTGCAACAAATAAGGCCTAAAATAATAAATCTTGTTGAAATTTTTGCCAAAGTTACATCTGTATTAAAACCAAGAATTCAACCCAGCTTTAGCAGCCTTACCTCCGATGATTTTTCCTTTTTAGACGGAATAATGAAAAGCGCTGCTGGAAAAGCATTATCGGAAAGAGAATTAGATAAATATCTTGAGGCAGTCATAATTCCCTATTCTCATGCACGCGGATTTAAATTAAATGGCAATCTTATGATGGTTGGAGCATTAGCGAGACTAAATCTCTCAAAGCAAAGCCTTCACCCGAAAACAAAAATAGACATAAACAATTATCTCAGCCTATTTCCTTCAAGCAATATCTATCACAACAATCTTGCCCAGGCTATCGAAATATTACATGTCATCGATACTTCGCTAGATATAATTGATCGCCTCAATGAAATCGCAGAAGAAAAACCGCCCAAAATAACTCCTAAAGAATCTGTCGGGGTTGGCATCATAGAAGCACCAAGAGGAACTCTCTATCACAAATATAAGATTGATTCTCAAGGATTAGTTAAAAAAGCCGAGATCATAGTGCCTACAGGCCAAAATCAAGTACTCATGGAAAAAGGAATTTACGAACAGACCGAAAGACTACTTTTAGAAGATGCCGATAAAGAAAAAATAACCCTAGAGGCAGAAAAACTCATCCGCGCCTTTGATCCCTGTATGTCCTGTGCCTCGCATTTTTTGCAGGTAAATTGGAGATAATCCTTTCTAGCTCTAAAACTATATCCACCATCTTGATACGATCGTACCAAGATGGTATACCTATAATTCTCACCCGGTCAATTTTTTTTCTTTTTTTTAATAGAAAAAGATGGAATGATAGATCGTAGTCGTGAGGAGTAATTGGAGTGTTTGTTATCTCTTTCAAGTCTTCGAGATCTAAAATGCTCGGTTTTTTAATGTCTTGGATCGTATCTATAATAGTTATATTTTTTTCACCTTCCGGAGGAAAATTTTCATTCGGATCAACAACGATAAAGTCGATATTGGGAAATACTTTTTGTAATGACGGAATTAATTTTATCGGCAATGAATCTTCTTCAATGAGGGGATTCCCGAAAACATAAATCTTTTTCACTTTATTATGTTAATAAATTGTAGTAAGACTAGATATTAAAAAAATCAATGGCTTTTTTTGTGTAAAATTCCAAATTCCTTACCTGCCATGTTGTCAGAACATCACAAGCAAATCCCCAATGAAAACTCACCCAGTCACCTACTTTGAGGTTCTTGAGAAATGTTTTTCCTTTATAGTCAAATTTTAATTCTCTGATGGTTTGTTTACCTAAAGTTAATTGTTGATTGTTAAT
>JACQRR010000138.1 GCA_016206365.1 Candidatus Roizmanbacteria bacterium
TGTTTAAGGTCTCGATACGATTCGATAGTTATATGAGAAATAGTTGTAGAGAGAAGGTCTGACATCATTCGGGCAACCAAAAGACCTCCGCGCGAAATAGCCACGATTTTATCAAATTTGAGATGATTGATTTTCTTGGCAAGTGAAAGACAGTCTCTCTCATACTGCGGCCAGGAAACTTTATGAAATTGCATAATTCATTGTTTCATTGCTACATTGCTAGATGGTTAACCAATCCCTTAAATCCCCTCCTTATTAAGGAGGGGATAGAGGGGAGGTAACAATTTATATTATTTGGATTAACCGCTTAAAAAATAGACCCAATTTTTCTTTTTTATATGCCATTGTTTTTAGTACTTCCTTATGATCATGTTTGACAAAGGCGAGGTTGGTAACCATTGACAATCCTAAAACCTCCATCCCCAAGTGGTTGGCCATGATGACTTCGGGAACAGTGCTCATGCCGACGACATCGGCGCCTAAAAATCTTAGCGCCATTTTATCGGAGAATGTTTCATAGTGAGGGCCTTTAACATAGATATAAACTCCTTTTTGAGAGGGAATACCTGCTTCGAAGCTACTTTTTTCTGCTGCCTCGATTAATTTTTGACTAAATGGTTGGGAGAGATTTTGAAATTGCGATCCGGTGAGAGGGCTCTGACAAAAAATAGTAATCATATCGTGAAGAATTACCAGGTCGCCAACTTGATATTTAGGATTCAATGCGCCGCTAGCCGATGTAATAATTATTTTTTTTACTTTTTTCTCATGTAGGAAGCGAACAGTTCTTACTGCTTCAGCCGACGTGTAAGCCTCATATGTGTGAAACCTTCCAGAGAGGATGACCAATTTTTTTCCAAAAAGCGAGCCAAAAATTGCTTTGCCGGCGTGACCGACTACTGAAGTTCTCCGGCCAAAAATTTTTTCAAATGAGTCTTCCTTTGCGTTTTGTAAATCTTGTCTAATTCCACCCCATCCACTTCCCAGAATTAGACCAATTGGTGAGTTCGAATTCATTTACAAATTATACACAAATTCCCATAACAATAATAATTCATAACTTGTCAGAATAAGAAGCGATCGTGTCTAAATTTGGCAAAAGTTTTATGCACAGGACTTACGCACTTTCTAATAGTTAGGTTGTTGCAGTGTCATTCTGGCAATCCCGACTAAGTCGGGGGCGTCCAGAATCGTTGTTAGATTCTGGAGCCAGCTTCAACCAGCGTACGCAGGCAAGAAATCATCGCTCCCCAGAATGAATGCGTAAGTCCTGTTGAAGTTGAGATTCGGGTACAATATAAGTATATTAGATCAATAATGAAATATTTATTTTATATCCTTATTATTCTCTTCATTTTTTTTCAGTTTAATTCGCCGGCTTTGGCTCAAGAACAGATCCAAAGTTTTGTTACAAATATTCTTGTCAATAAAGACGGGACGATAAATGTTGAGGAGAAGATCGTCTACGATTTTTCTAATCTTGAGAGACGCGGAATTTATCGAGACATTCCATATATAAAGAAAAATGAAGACGGTAAAAAATTTAGATTAGACATTACAAATATTTCGGTGCGCGATGAGGAAGGAAACTCATATCAATTTAAGAAAACTGATGAGAACGGGAAACTCAGGCTTAAAGTTGGAGATCCAAATAAGACAATAACCGGTGTTTACACCTATTTTGTCCGTTATCAAGTCTTCGGCGCCCTTACTTATTTTTCCGATCACGACGAGCTCTACTGGAATGTCACCGGCAACGATTGGCCCGTCCCAATAGCATTTTCAACCTCCGGAGTTGAACTTCCTGTTGGGATAGGCCAAAATGAAATTTCCGTAACTTGTTACACTGGTTCTGCAGGAAGCGTAGCTCAAAATTGCGCCTATGAAATAAAAGATTCTTTGGTCCATTTTCAAACGCAAAATCAGCTTAACCCAGGGGAAGGTCTAACGATCGTAGTTAAATTTCCTAAGAATATTGTTTCGGTTTTAGAACCAAAACCCTATCTGACATTTTGGGAAACAATTCTGGGAAAAATAACCGCCGGAATTTTGATTTTATTAGCGACATTCTGGTATCTTCTTTACCCCTTAAAAATTATTTATAAATGGTTTAAATTTGGCCGTGACCCTAAGTCTGTCTCTGTTGGAGAAACGCGCGCTTGGTATGACGCGCCAAAAACACCTACCGGTCGTTTCTTAACCCCCGAAGAAACCGGTTCATTGGTAGACGAGCGAGCCGATCAAGAAGATATTTCGGGGATGATTGTCCAGCTAGCTCAAAGAGGCTATTTTAAAATAGTCGAAAAAAAGAAAGCCGAATTCAGCTTTAAGAAACAAAAAAACTTAGACCAAGCGGTTGACCTTTTACCCTATCAAAAAGAGTTTTTAGAAAAAGTTTTCGGCCTAAAAGAAGAAGTGGTCTTAAAAAAAAGCAATCTTTATCAAGAGATCGAGGCTGTTAAAAAGAAAATTTACGCAAATCAGGTTAAGCAAGGATTTTTTCCCCATAATCCGGAAAGCATCAGGACATTTTATACGGTCATTGGTGTTTTAGCCCTGACTACCGGTAACCTTTTTTTGTTGGCGGTCGCTTTTATGTTTGGGCGTAATATGCCTCGAAAGACACTCAAAGGAGTCGAGGCGGCCAATAAAGCCAAGTCATTAAGAAACTTTCTGGTTTCTCAAGAAAGGCAGCTGGAATTTCAAGCCAAAAACCAAATGATGTTTGAAAAATTGCTTCCTTACGCAATTGTGTTCGGGGTGGAAAAAATCTGGGCCGATCGATTTAAAGATATTCAGATGAAGTCGCCGGACTGGTATCAAGGGTATGGCATGAGTTCATACAATAGCCATTTATGGGTAAGAAACATGAACTCTTCCTTTTCCTCAATCCGTTCAGCGGCGGCAACACCAACCTCCAGTTCTTCCGGCTTCGGCAGCGGCTTTTCCGGCGGCTCCTCCGGCGGCGGCGGCGGAGGAGGGGGCGGAGGAAGCTGGTAGGTCTACCGACGAATTTCTAAAACTAAAAAGGTCGTGATGATTAATTGTAATTACTTATATTTGATTGAGATCAATCTTTTTTATGTTTTAAGACCTTTCATGTTATAATTTTGTAATGGAAGATACTCAAGAAAATCCTACAATTACAGGTGGAAAAAGAATTGATGTTTTTAATCGGTGTGAAAAACTTACTGGTTTTAGATTTGAAATGGTAGGTAAAGAACAATATGAAAAACAAATACAACCACTAGTCGACGAAGACAGACTTATTTGCGAAAAGGGAGGTATTAAATTTGAGACACAGGGCACGCCAGATTGGCCGCTGCATGATATTAATTGGCCAGCTGAGAGTGAATGGATATCAGCGGATAATAAAATGACAAGAATATCACCTCATGTAGCCTCTTGTTATGCTGGTATTCAAATAGATAGTCAAGGAAGGCTTAGACTGTTTCACCATGATTTTACTAATGAGTGGGAGGAGGGAGAAATTAGACAACATTTAGATAATCCTCAAGTAGGAAAAACTCAGGGTTTCTATTTAAGTGGTTTATCCAATTTAGATACAGGGGCAGGAAAAATATATAGAGAATTAGGGCTAAGTCCTTTATATAAAGATAATGATAAACCTGAATATACAAATGTTGGAATAATAGTAGATCCTAATATTAAAAAGGTGTTAATTGCAATTATAGAAGATCTTGGTTTGAGAGATTATAACTAAAATTCTTGAAAATTATTATATCATTCTGACAATCTAAACTATAAAAAATACTATTTATATATTGCCATAACAGCATGCGGCCGCATTATGTTTTGGCAATAAATTTTGAAAATTCTGCAAGCATTTGTTGAGTTTTCTCTCTCTCATTTCCAAGTTGAGAAAGTTCTTTCGGGAGGAAAGGATCACTCATAACTATATTTTCGAGCCAATCAAACAAGCTTCTTGATAAGTGAAATAACTTATCATTTTTAATATTCCCTTCTTTAAAGTCTTTTAATAATGTCTGAATTTCCGATTGAAGTTTCCTGTAAGATAGCTCGAGTTCTTCAAGATGAAAGACACGATTGGCAAAATCAACAGGATCAAAAACTTTTGGTTGACTGGCTTCAAAACATACACAACGTGGAAATAAATCTTTCTCTTCAAAAAATTCATTAATTTCTTCGGCTAACGGATGGGGAGAGATATAAACCGATTCCTGCCACATGGCAAATCCAAGATTTTTCAATTTCTCTCTTAGCATATTTCGAGTTTTGCTTTCTTTTTCTTCTATATCGAAGATCACAATCCTCCAGAGTTTGTCCCAGGGTTTTTCCTGTAATTTTCGCAAGGGAATAGCTTCATTTAGCAATGACTCACCTCTGGTTGTAATTTGTAGTACAGGTTTGCCTTTGATTAGCTTTTTTTCTATTTCACCAACACGAGCCATCCTACTTAAAGTTTCTGATATAGAGGTACGTTGATAAAGAGGAGAATAAAGTTTTTGATAGAAACTTCTTGGTGATAATTCTATATAGACATCTAGTAGAAAGCTTAAAGAAAAAAGTATTTTTCTTTTCAATCCCTGCCTTATCATAATAAATTTACCACTTTAAAATATTGCTATAAGAGCATGCGGCCGCATGGTATAAAATCAATAGTAGGTTGAGATTAAGGATAAATCAATGGATTATAAGCTACAAATTGTCGAATTTAGACTTTTAAGACGAATATTTTATGCAGATTTATATCGAGATTTCCTTAATTATTAATTTTTTATTTTTTGCAAGAAGTGAAAAAGCACACCTGACGGGTGTCCAGGCACATGATTTTATCAAATCAGTTTATAGAATTTTTCGCTTCGCCTGCCGATTTTTTCGATAATTACTACTTTTCTGGCTTCGTCAATCGAGTAGACAATCCGTACATTTCCAATTCTAAGACGGAATAAATCGTATCCTTTCAGTGGCCTGAAATTTTTAGTTTGCGGTTTTGGATTAATCTCTAGGTTGTCGATGTGTCTGGAGATTTTTCTTTGATCAGCGAGATTTAACTTTTCAAACTCCCTATGAGCTTTTGAATCGAATAGTATCTGATATCTTATGGCAGATTGAGGTCTTTCTTTATTTTTTTCCATGATGTTAATTTCCGTTTGGAATCTTTCTGACGTTTTAAAACCTCCAGGGCATTCTTGAGATCGTCAATTTCATCCATGAGATTTTGCAGTTCTTCAATGCCGATTAGAGCCGCTTGCGGCTTAGTACGATAAAAAATATAGATAGGTTCGTCAGCGCCTTGAGCGGAGCGAAGCAAAGAAAGAGTGTCGGATCGCAGATCGGAAACGGTTTTTATGGTCGCGGGATTGAGCATATTTAAAATCAGATTAACTTATAAGTTAATATAAGATAAAGTATATATTTATATTTGATATTTGTCAACCATAATTTTGCGGATGTTTTAAATAAAATTGCTTAAAATAAGTGGTAAAATATATAAA
>JACQRR010000013.1 GCA_016206365.1 Candidatus Roizmanbacteria bacterium
AAACCAGCGACCCTTTTTCTATCGCCTCCAGCAAAGTTTTGATTGTGCGCACACTCTTTGCTTCAACCAGAGTTGGGCTGCGATGTGATGGGGTCGGCTGCACTCTCCCCCGTCAGGGAAAGTATGTCACTTCCGAAGCGAAATCCCCCTCTGGGGTAACTAAGAAAATCCAGCTCTTCCAATCCTTCCCGCAAATTCCCGCCGAGTTCTTTGTAACAAGTTTTTAATTTAGTCCTCAATAATTTCAAAAATAATCTTACTTAAGGATTTTTCTCAAGAACATATCCCTGTGCAGCTTTGACTTGCCGAATTTTTTAATTGCTTCTATATGTTCCTTAGTTCCATATCCTTTGTTGTTTTTCCAAAAGTATATAGGGTATTTGTGATGTAGTTTGATCATATTATGATCTCTTTCTATCTTTGCGATGATTGATGCAGCCGCGATAGAGATACTCTTCTCATCTCCCTGAATTATCGCTTTCTGGTTTTTAAGTCCTACCCCTTTTATATACTTTACATAAAATGCATCAAGCAAAATATATGCTTTGCCTATACCATTGTCTGCCGACCGATGCATAGTGGTATGCCCAATTGAGTTCGTGACTCTGAAAATAACATTTCTAATGGCTTTTTCTGTCGCCTTAACTATTCCTAAACGGTTAAGCGTCCTGACATTGACTGAAGAGACTGAGTAAGCTAACGTAACTTTTTTAATGAAGGTAGCTAACTCTTCTCTTTTTCTAGCGGTAAGCTTTTTTGAGTCATTGATCCCAATATTCTCAATATTAAAGGATAACTTATCAGGATAGATACCATCTTGATACGATCGTTTCAAGATTGTATGCCTGAAACATACTGCTCCCACATATAAAGGCCCAGCTAAAGCCCCACGACCCACCTCATCTACCCCAATTACAATATAACCTTTGCTCCAAAGTTTTTTTTCGAGAGAAAAGTCGGGTAGTTTTTGCATAGATTGATCGGAAAAATTCGGAAAAATCAGAAATTCGGAAAAATCGGACACCAGATACATCTGATAGATCAGATAGATCTGATTTTTCTGATTTATCTGGATTACTCCGGTATCCGATTCCTCTGATTTTTGCTGATCTATTCTGATTTATCCGGTACTTTGTAGCATATAGTCTATTGACAGCTAACATTATAACCTCAATTATTAACTTATGCGTGGACTTATCATCTCTCTCAAACCACTTTGGGACAAATATAAAATGAAGACTTTTCTCGTCTCTACTGCTTTTGTCATTGCTATAGTTTCTTTATTTATCTTTTTGGCTAATCAAACCTGGCAAAAAGAAGAAATTCCTATTCTCTCGCCAGTAAAGACAACCCCTTTATCTGAAAATAGAATCGTAGTCGACCTGTCAGGATCGATCGAAAAACCAGACGTCTATGAAACAAGCTCTGGGGCTCGATTAAAGGACGTTATGATCTTAGCCGGTGGTCTTTCAGCCCAGGCTGATCGAAAGTATTTTTCTCGCAATTTTAATCTCGCAAAAATTCTAAAAGATCAAGAAAAAATATATATCCCATCTATTGACGAAATTGAAGATGGAATTCTCAAACAAAACACTCAAATCATAACAAACAATCAAGATCAAATAATTGGAGTCTCATCCGACTTCAAAGGAGCTTCAAGAATCAATATTAATACAGCCTCGATGAGTGAACTAGATAGTTTAGCCGGAATAGGTAAAGTAACGGCTCAAAAAATCATCCAAAACAGGCCGTATCAATCAATCGAAGACTTGCTCAATAAAAAAGTCGTGGGGAAGAGTCTATTTGAAAAGATTAAAGAACAAATCGAACTCTAATGGAACAACTAACACCTACAATTTTTACCTCTGTCATCGACTCTTACTTGCCCGAACCGCACGCCTCACTACTAAACGGCATGCTCTTTGGCATCAATCTAAAGACTTCAAAAGTATTCTACGAACAACTTAAGGCCGTCGGTTTGCTCCATATTGTTGTTCTATCGGGAATGAATATCACCTTGCTAGCCTCAACAATAACAATAGCAACGTCTTTTTTTGGCAAATTAATATCTAGTCTGATAACAATACTAACAATAATTATGTTCATTATTTTTGTAGGTGCAAAAGCCCCAATAGTCAGAGCAGGCTTTATGGGTATATTAACGCTCGTTGCTTTATTGTATGGTAGACGCAAACATACTATCTATATTTTATTTTTGTCAACTTTATTTATTTTTATTTTTTGGCCAACCTGGATAAAGACTATATCATTTCAGCTTTCTTATGGATCAACCTTAGGAATTATTCTATTTGGCCAAAGCAGAGAGAGGCAAACTAATAACATTCTAGAAAATCTCTTAGATTGGGCTGCAAAAGAAATAAAGTTATCCCTTGCGGCCCAACTATTTACAGCACCTTTAATTTTTTTGTATTTTAAACAGGTTTCTCTAGTTTCTCCTATCTCAAATTTATTGGTCTCATTTACTATCGCGCCTATCATGATTTTTGGCTTTTTGACTGCGATTCTTGGCAGAGTCAACTATTCTCTTGGCCTTGTATCGGGCTACATTTGTTACGGTCTGTTAAGCTATGTTGTCTTCGTTGTCGAAACCCTGTCAAGAATTCCTATCGGCTATTTTAAATTTTAAAAAATACAAATCCATTTATTTTTCAGATAGGGATAAATTATAAATGTTCAAATCGCCAATTTCTAAACTTAGTCTAACTCTGTCTATCCTTTTCTCACTTTTAATCGTCATTCTTATATCTTTATCCTCGTCTCTTAGCTCCGAAACAACAGTTGTATTTTGTGACGTGGGTCAAGGGGACGGCGCTTACATTCGAATTAATAACCGGATCGATCTGGTAATAGATGCAGGTCCGGGTAGAAAAATCCTTGACTGCCTTGGAAAATATATGCCTTTTTATGATAGATCAATCGAGCTAGCTATCATCTCTCATCCGCAAAAAGATCACTTTGGCGGTTTCTTATACATTTTGGATCGTTACGATATAAAAAAATTCTGGATGAACCAAGTCTATAACTCAAGCCGATCATTTGCTGAACTTCTTGAAAAAATAGATGCAAAAAGAATAGTTTTAGAATTCCCCAAGGCCGGAGAAAAATTCACTATTACCGAAGCAGAAGTTGAAGTTTTTTGGCCTTCTGAGGACTTTCTTGCTGAAAATACTTTCGTAGAGGCTAAAACACATAAGTTTTTTAGGCAAACGGGCGTGGACTTAAACGATTTTTCCTTAGTTTTTTCTGTCGACGTGAGCGGTATTAAAATGTTATTTACAGGCGATGCCTCAGCCTTTGTCTTAAACAAACTGTTAAATCAATCTAAAATAAAATCAAATATTATGAAAGTCCCTCATCATGGCTCAAAAAATGGGCTAACCGTAGAGTCTCTCAAGTTAGCAAACCCTACCTATGGAGTGATAAGCGTCGGAAAAAACAATTCGTACGGGCACCCTTCAGAAGATATCTTATACATGCTGGAGGCCCAAAGTGTAAAGACAAGAAGGACGGATATTGAGGGAGATATTATATTCAAAATTCCAAATCCCAATTTCCAATGACCAAACAAAACCTAAATCTCAATAATTCAATTAATTAAATTAAAAACAAAAATATTTTGGATTTGAAATTTAGAATTTGTTTGGATTTTGGGATTTGGTTATTGGGATTTATGAAAGCAAAATGCTTCTTATTTCCTTAAATATATTATATGCTTCGAATCCAATCCAATTTTTACCAATCAGCTCAGGCGGAAGTCCTGGATCTGATTTCAAAATCTCGACATACTCGTTTACAACGTTCTTAAACTTCTCCAAGTTATCTGTTTCATTTGAAAGAATGTCATGCCAAATTTTAAAAAGATCTCGATATTTATTATCTAAAGACGATTTTTGCCAGACTTTTTCAATTAATATGTCGGAATTGCCAACTACATGTTCTGACTCAAACGCTTGTATATATTGTTCCTCTTCTTTTTGATAGACTAGCTCACGTAAATTTTCTATAATTGGATGCGGAGTAAGCCAAAAGGATCTATGCCAAGGACCCAAGCCCCAACCTGAGACCTCTCTTCGTAGTCTATCTCTAAGCTCTCTTCTTCTTTCCGGTATTTCATAGGAAAGAACGCGCCATTTTAAATCCCAAGAATCACGTAAAAATCGGAAAAAGGGAAACTTTAGACATAAAGCATAAAAACCTTGCTTTGTAAGTCTATAACTATTTGTCATTTCGGATAAATCAGAAAGATCGGAAGAAATCGGAGAAATCGGAGCCTCGGATTGGTCGGAAAATTCGGATAATGCAGATTCTGATTTTTCTGAAATTTCTGATTTTCCGACTCTCTGATATTTCTGCTCTATCCGAGCTTTTTCAATTAGTCCTTCTCTCATCATTCCAGAGATGGTGCCTCTAGTTTTTTGATTAAATGTAAGGTCGAAAACTTTTTGAAGCGAACTATTAAATGTCACTTGAGTTAAATTAACGTCAGATAATAATACTAATTCTAGTAAAATTTTCGTCCGTCGCTCTTTAACTCCCATATAATTACTTTAACAGACGAATTTTTATTTGTCAACCGTCTACTGAATACTCACCATTCCAAAAAGCCATCATTTTTGCTCACGAACTAGTAAAACTAACTAAGCGTCAGTTCTGACTATTTATAAACTTAAAAAAATTGGCGGGTGTTGGCCTTGTTTGA
>JACQRR010000139.1 GCA_016206365.1 Candidatus Roizmanbacteria bacterium
CCTCAGGATGACAGGAAGTGCGAAACTCGTAACGATTATAAAAATTATAATAATTATATCATAGATGTTAACCATAATTTGCGGTGAAGATACAGTCGCTTCGAGAAATTATTATACTGCCCTTCAACAACAATATAAAAATAAAGGATATGAAATTAGCAACATCGTTTTTTCTGACATTGAAAAAATTGACAAATGGTTGGGCGAATCAGTGTCTTTATTTAGCCAAAAAAAAGTCTTCTTTACCGCTAATATTAGTAAAAAAATTCGCCAAGATAATAAAACTCTATTAAATGAATTGGAGAAAATTGCTAAAATGAAGGATATAGAGCTAATAGATTGGGAAGAAGTCTCAAAATGGGAATTAAAACTCAAAAAGTTAGGTTTGATAAAAGAATTCAAGCCGGATCAAACCATTTTTAAGCTTCTCGATTCTCTTTGGCCAAGCAATAGAATTGTGTTTATATCATTGCTTGATAAGTTGTCAACAAATTTAGACGAAAATTTTATATTTATTATGTTAGTCAGATATGTCAGAAATTTAATATTGGTCAAAGAGGGGGTAAATCCAACTACTATTCAGCCGTGGCAGCTTTTTAAATTGAAAAAACAGGCCAGCCTTTGGAAGATTGCCAATTTAATCAATTTTTACGAAGCCCTATTCAAAATTGATCTCGGTTTGAAAACAAGCACTAATCCCTTCTCCATTAAAGATTCACTTGAAATTTTAGCCTGTCATTTTTTATAATCGACATATATAATATCATTTCCGCATAAATAATACACTCACAATGTCATTCCTGCGAAAGCCAGGTTGCAGTACTGCACCTGGCGAAAGCAGGAATCTATCAAACTTGTCCTGATAAAAATCAGGATAGATTCCGCATCAAGCTTGCCCTCATGAAAATGGGGGTGCGGAATGACAAGGTAATCAAGTGGATTTGATATAATACATTACCCACAAAACTTAGCTTAAATTTATATGCAATCAGTTCCAGACCACGTTTTTAGAGGTTACGACCTTAGAGGACTTGTGGGGAGTGAGTTAAATAACGATACTGTATCACTCCTAGCCAAAGGATATGCAACGTGGCTGCTTCAGAGAAAAATATACGACTGCGTGCTTGGCTTTGACTGCCGACTTTCTAGCCCGGAATTTAGAGATATATTTGCCAGAGAACTCACCGAGGCCGGTATCACCGTCTATGATATTGGGATGACCTTGTCTCAGATTTGTTATTTTGCCTGCTATTATTTTAGGACCCGGGGGATGGTCATGATCACTGCTTCTCATAATCCTAAAGAATACAACGGGTTTAAATTTGGGACAGGTTATTCAGAAACGATGCTGACAGAAGATATTCATCAGTTTAGAGATCTTGTCAAATCCGGTAAATTTAGCACTAAATCGCCGCCAGGAAAATATATAAAGAAAGATATAAAGTCCGATTACATTAAAGACTTGTTGCGAAGGATTGACCCTATTAAAAAGTTTAAAGTAGTCGTTGATTCCTGCAATGGGGTCGCCGGCATTTATCTTCCCGACATTTTAAGAAAAGTCGGCTGCGAAGTTGTTGAACAAAATACCAAACCGGATGGAAATTTTCCTTCTGGTACGCCAGATCCCACAGAGCGAGAGGTTCAGGAGCGACTAGCAAAACGGGTTATAATGGAAAAAGCTGATCTTGGTTTTTCCTACGATACCGACGGCGATAGAATAGGAGTAGTCGACGAAGAAGGAAATCTCATCTGGAATGATACACTTGTAGCGCTCTATTCTAAAGATATTTTGTCGACGCTTCCGGGTTCTAAAATTGTCTTTAACACCCTCTGTTCAAAACAAGTGGACGATGTCATAAGAGAGAACGGCGGTATTCCGGTTATGTGGATGACAGGGCATTCATTTATTAAGGCCAAAATTCGTGAAGAAAGAGCGCCTTTTGGAGGAGAACTGTCAGGCCATATTTATTTTGTCGATAACTTTTACGGTCATGACGATGGTGCTATTGCAACGTTACGCCTTCTAGCCTATTTGACAAAATTAAATAAATCATTAAAACAAGTCGTTTCGGAATTGCCTCACTATGTCTCAAGCCCGGAAATTAAAGTTGGCTGCCCTGATAATATCAAATTCAAAGTTGTGAGTGAAAAAATCGGTGGTGAAATGAAAAAACTTTATCCTACGGCAAAATACGTCGAGATAGACGGAGTTCGCATGGATACGCAAGACGAGATGCTGATTGTTCGAGCCTCACAAAACGGCCCATATCTTACTGTTAAGTTTGAAGGCAAGACTCAAGAAGCCTACAATAGTTTAAAGAAACAAGTAAGTGATATTCTACATAAATTTGTCGAAATTGACTTTAAATCAGGAGTAAATACATCTGCCCTTGATTAATTAATTCGAATTACGAAACTCTGTTAGACTGTTATATTAATCCGAATTTTGTCATTGCGAGCGTTGATTTTCGAAGCGAAGCAATCTCAAAATAATTAAAAAGATTGCCACGTCGCTTCGCTCCTCGCAATGACACCGTGACGAGTTTCGTAATTCACGTTAATTATTTATTCCGTCATTCTGGTAACCCCGACTTAGTCGGGAGCATCCAGAATCGTTGTTTATTATAATCCATGGCCAAAGCAGTAATTTTCGATAAGGACGGAGTAATTGTTGAGACTACCCGACTTCACTTTGAAAAATGGAAAAGGACTTTTGCTGCTTACAAGAAAAATATCACGCTGGACTTCATGATCAGAAACCTCTCAGGTAGAAGTGCCAAGGAAAATATAAAAAGGCATCTTGATGCTTCTATTTCTCAGGAAAATTTAACTAAAATTTTGACCGACCAGATGAGTTTTATGCAAAAAATGTTTGATAAATATGCCGAATTAGTTCCCGGAATTATTGATTTTCTAAAGAAATTAAAAAAGCAGAAAATTACTACCGCTCTTGCCACTTCATCAAGAAAGGAATCAACTGACTTAGTCCTTGACCGATTTAAGATACGACCTTATTTTCAAACCATTATTAATGCAAATGATATTCTGCATGCCAAACCCCATCCGGAAATTTATTTAAAGTCTGCCCAAAAACTTAAAGTAAAACCGTATCAGTGTGTCGTATTTGAGGACTCTTATTCTGGTGTCGAAGCGGCAAAAAAAGCAGGGATGAAAATAGTTTTAGTCATGACCTCTCACACTCAAAAAGAAATCCGCAATGTTGACCTGGCAATCAAAGATTTCACTAAGATAAGTGTTGCAGATCTGAAAGTGATATAATCTCCCTTAGTATGGAGGAAAAAACTAAAAGCTCTTCTACATTGATCCAACTTTCTAAATTCACTCAAGCGCTGCTCGCCAGTCTACAATCCATTAAAGCTCACCCAAAACCGGATGATTATTCTAAAATTTCGGTATCGCAAACCGTTTCTTTCTTGGCTCTCGTCTATGAAAGAATCAGAAACGCGGTTGAGTTCCGCGAAGAACACGTCGTTTTGCGAGCCGCTATCGAAAGGATTCTCAAAAGAAGACTCGCCCTCAATCCGGACGGCAAAGACGAGGCGGAAAATCTTTTGCGAGAGCTTTTGTGGGCCAGATACTTCGACAATGAAAGCCTCGATCAAGGCGATGTTAAAAAGATTCAGGCGATTATCGATCGCTTGATCCTCATAAAAAGATTAATCGTCTCAGGGAGGGACACATCCAGACAATTATTTTTAAATCAATATCTGATCGATCTGGTTACCTGTGAGATTGAAGAGACGCTGAAGCCGGAAGCAACGGTCAGAAATTCAAGTTTTACTTTTTATATCTATCAAGTTCTTAGAAATAAAATTAAACTTGAAGGAATAACCGAAGAACAAAAAGATGCTTTTTTTTTAGCCTCGATCGAAAAATCGTATCGAAAAAGCGATAAAGCATATCAGCGATATCACTTGTTCGTTACTTTTTATAAACGCTTACAAGACTATTCTCAGGAAGATTGGCACCGTCTTTCGACCAAATTACCAGAAGCATTTGACAAATTGGAATCGATTATCACCAGTCCATATGTCGATAATCTCGCTCGCTACACTAAAAAGCAAATGCCTCCTTTTCTGATCCTTTTCGATATTATTAAAATTAAAGAAAAAGAGGCCAAAAATATTGTCCAAAATCGCGAAAAGCTCTGGAGCGAAGTGGACTTTACTTGCCGACAAAAATATCAACAAACTAATTCACGCTTAAAAAATCTGGCTTTTAAAGCCTTCGTCTACATCTTTTTAACGAAAATGATTCTGGCCCTGATTCTCGAGTATCCCGCCTCTCTATTGATCTACAATGAAGTCAATATCCCGGCCATTATTATAAATAGTATCTTCCCGCCTATCCTCATGGCAATGATTGTCTTATTTTTCCGCTTGCCGGGCGAGGAGAACACCCGAAATATATATCTGCGGATTATTGA
>JACQRR010000141.1 GCA_016206365.1 Candidatus Roizmanbacteria bacterium
GGATTAAGCTTTCTGACGGGTGCCTAAATGGGCCATAGCGCGGAGCCGTAAGCAAATATTTGCCTGCCGGGCTTTTTTTAAGGGCAGAAAAGACTTCTAAAATCGGGACATTGACGGCATTTAACATGAATATATTTATTTTAATAAATTAACATGAATTACGAAAGTGGTTGTAACGTGTCATTTCGAACGATGAGTTTTAGAGTGAGAAATCCAGCGAAGGGACGTCAGACGTCCCGAAGCGTAGTAATTGAATTGAAAAAAAGCGCTAACGCTAGATTTCTCGCTATCGCTCGAAATGACTATAGGTTTTGAGTTTCGTAATTCGCATTAAATTAATCTTTTTCATGTGGAGTAAAATTAACACTCTTTACCATCTAGGACCCACCTGGTGTCAAGATGGTAGGTAGAATATATATGATTTACGGCATGTTAAGATAAGCCGAAGTAGGTTTTAACCGTTTTTTCATTTTCAATTTTTTCGGCGATGATGTAGCTTGTGTATTTTGCTCCCTCGACGATCTTTTTAATAAGAGCTATTTCTTTTTCACACTCGTAAGGAAAGATGTAGACACTTTGTTGGTAGGGATAAAATCCAATATCTCTTAAAAAGTTTCTTAAATAATCGCGTTTATTTCTTTGTGTTTCTGGCACGTCGAAGAAGACTAAAAACCACTTTCCGTCCCATTTCTTCTTTTTCTTTTTAAGCTCAAGTAAGGGTTGAAGTGAGTATTTTAAAATAATTGGTGTAAAGGTACCTTTTAAATTTACGTAGACTTCCCCATCTTTTTCTTGCAGGTAAATAATCTCTTTTTTTTCTAAATTCTTGAGAACCCTTTTTATTTTAGACTGGGGAATTTTCTTTTTAGTCAGCTCTTGAATAAGGCCAACAACGCTTGAAAAAATTATAGGGAAGTTGGGGGTAACAAGGAATGTTCCTCCTAAAAGGATAGCTAACCCCACAGATGAAAGCACCGCTTGCCGTAGCTCGCCATGTTTGAAGGAATCGCTCTTACTTGCAGTCTGTGATAATACTTTTTTATTGGACATAAAATCAGTATACCATCTAGACCACGGCCGTTGTCAAGATGGTAATGAGTAACCGTTCAGAAGTTACCAAAGAAAATGTCATTGCGAGGAGTGGTGATTTTTAGTTGAAACGACGAAGCAATCTCATCACTATAACGAACTGAAACAGAGATTGCGGAGTTTATCCCGAGCTGTTTTGAGATTGCTTCTCCCGCCTATGGCGGGATCGCAATGACAGCGAGGGACCCCTCGCTCGCAATGACAGTTGAGTGTCAAGAATCGTGAACTCTTACATGAACAGGGGCCGAATTTGAAGGAGTATAATCGAGGTATGACAAAGATGTCAAGGAAGCTTAAAATTTCGGGGAAACTTTTGCTTATTTTAAGCGGTATTTTATTTATTTCAATAGTTGCTAATTTATTATTTTTGGTCAATTTTTCAGAGAAAAATATTGTGGTGAGGGTCGTCGACGGAGACAGCTTAGATCTCAAGGATGGGAGGCGGATTAGGCTTCTGGGGATAGATGCGCCGGAGAGAGGTAAATGTATGTTTGAGGCTGGGAAAGCGAAGTTGGAAGAAATGGTTTTAGGAAAGAGGGTTAGATTGGAGGATATCGTGACCGATGATTATGGAAGAAATCTGGCGAATGTTTTTGTCGGAAATATTTTGGTCAATAAAGTATTGGTGGAAGAAGGATTGGCTAGGTTTGTCTATGTCAAAAGTAGGCATTATGAAGAAATGAAAAAAGCTCAAAAGGATGCTAAAGCAAAAAATCTTGGTATCTATTCTCCGCTCTGCCGAAAGACTTCGCCTCAATCGGAAGAATGCAACATTAAAGGAAATATTCGCGAGGGAAGAAAAATATATCATCTGCCCAACTGTCCAAATTATAAGGAGGTAATCGTCGACGAATCCTTCGGCGACCGTTGGTTCTGTAACGAAGAGGAGGCGGTTAAAGAGGACTTTATTAAAGCTTCGGGATGCTAATATAATTCGAATTACGAAACTCTGTTAGACTGTTATATTAATCCGAATTTTGTCATTGCGAGCGTTGATTTTAGAAGCGAAGCAATCTCAAAATGATTAAAGAGATTGCCACGTCGCTACGCTCCTCGCAATGACACCGTCACGAGTTTCGTAATTCACGTTAATATACCAACTAGATAACGGCCGTCAGCGAGATGGTAAGAGATAGAGGTGGGTTTAGGGGTTAATCTGCCACTCAAATGTGTAGTTTTCGACCGGGATTTCTTTGACTTCCTTGAGCTGTTTTAAAATATCGGCTTTTAATTGATCTGGGTTGTCGCCGGCTTTTGGATATAATCGCCCGATAAATACTTTCTTATCAAGATCAAAATAGACGTAATAATTTTCGGACGTCAACGGCAGTTTCCTCCTCCAAGGGTAGTTATCGCTGATACTTTGCTCCCATCCGGCGTATTCCTGGTCGACCTTGGTCTGCTCGGCTATGGCTTTTTGCAGTTCTACTGGCTGAGTTTTTTGGGAAGAAGAGAAAGAGTCGGAATCTTGAGGCAGTTGATTAGATTGAGGTGGTTGCGGTCTAGAAGAAGGCTTAGTTTTAGAACCGGTGGACAAAAGAATCAGAATGAAAAGAAAAAAGATAAGGACACCGACGATAAAAAGAAACCGCTTGCCTTTAAAAAATTCCGGTAAATTGTTTAAATCCATATTGCAATATTAAATATAAAATATAAAAAATTAAATATACATATCAAAA
>JACQRR010000144.1 GCA_016206365.1 Candidatus Roizmanbacteria bacterium
AAATTATTTTTTAGTCGCTCTTCGATCCTTTTTCCGCTATTTAATCAAACAAAAAATAAAAACACTATCTCCGGAAATGATAGAACTGGGTAAACAACGCGATCGGAATATAAAGTATTTGATGCAAGACGAACTTAAAAGGCTTTTTTCGGCCATCGATAGCAAAGATATTTTAGGCTTAAGAGATAAAGCAATTATGGAAGTATTATTTTCAACCGGGTTGCGTGTTTCTGAATTGGTAGGATTAAACCGTGAACACGTCAATATTGAGTCGGGAGAGTTTGGGGTGATTGGCAAAGGCGGTAAAGCAAGAGTAGTTTTTTTATCTAAAAAAGCGAAAGAGGCACTGATAAAGTATTTTCAAAAAAGAAACGATCCATATAGACCTTTATTTATTCGTTACTCTGGTCCTAAAATTAAAGAAGGCCTTTCGGATGAAAATTTAAGATTATCAGTAAGATCTGTTGAGCGAATGATTGATAAATACAGGAAAAAGGCGGGTATTTTATTTAGGATTGGGCCGCATGTATTACGTCATTCATATGCGACTGATTTATTAGAGCATGGAGCTGATATTCGATCTGTTCAAGAAATGTTGGGTCATAAAAATATCTCAACGACGCAGATCTATACTCATGTCACCAATACTAGACTAAAAGAAGTACATGAGAAGTACCACTCGGGAAACAAATGAAAAAATATAAATACCAGATCCTACTTTGGACTTTTATCTTGGCATATATAATCTACTTTTCCTACTTAACTGTCCTTCGCTATAAGACGCTTTACGCCTCTTATTACGATCTTGGTATTATGCATCAGACGGCTTACAATACCTTTAAATCGCTGAGTACTGGTGATTGGGGTAGGTTTCTTGAGTTAACGAACCCTGTCGGGTCAGATCAAATAAAGAGGATGGCAATTCATAATGATTTTCTTCTTGCATTGCTTTCTCCTTTTTACTTTATAAACTCCGGTCCTGAAACGCTTCTAACGATTCAAACTGTAGTTGTTGCTCTTGGAGCATTTGCGATTTTTAAAATAGCAAACATTGTACTTCAAAAGAATAAGCTTTTTTATTTTCTATCTTTTGTATTTTCTCTAGCCTATCTTCTCTACCCACCGCTTGAGAGGGCAAATATATATGATTTTCACGCGGTAACGCTTGCAACGACATTTTTACTTTTCATGTTTTATTTTTGGTTGGCAAGAAAGTATGTATTAAGTTTTTTATTTTTTATTTTGAGTTTAATATCTAAAGAGCAGGTAGCGCTAACAACCATGATGTTTGGATTATATTCATTTGCTAATTGTCATTGCGAGCGACTAAAAGGAGCGAAGCAATCTCAATCAGTTGGATTAAAGGGATTGCTTCGTCGCTTCGCTCCTCGTAATGACAGAGAGTGGTTTTTTTCATTTTCAATATTAATTTTAAGTATATTTTGGTTTATCTTATCAGTATTTTATGCCATTCCTATTTTCCGCGGTGGTCAGCACTTTGCAATTAAAAGGTATGCTGATTTCGGAGATTCACCTATAAGAATTATTATAGGAATCATGACTAATCCATATAGCATTTCTAAATATCTTTTTCGAGTCGATAGCTTGAAATACTTGAATTTTTTGCTTGGCCCAGTTGGTTTTTTATCTCTTCTCTCCCCGACTCAACTTTTAATTGCACTGCCAGAGTTTGCAATCAATCTTTTATCCAAAAATCCAAACATGAGAAATATTATCTACCATTATACGGCGGTGATCACACCTTTTGTGTTTATTTCGGCGATTTATGGAGCAAAAAGGGTAATTGAAATTCTACGTCATTCTGGCAAGCGAAGCCAGGTACCAGACGGTTCCTGGCGAAGCGCGTCCAGAATCGTAGTTAAAAACAACGATTCCGGACAAGTCTTTCGACAAGTCTTCGACCGTGAGGCTCAGACCGAATCGGCTCAAGACACTGAGCAAAGTCGAAGTGCCGGAATGACAAAAAAACCTGAAATATATATTGGAGTTTTACTTTTATTTTTTTCTTTATATTTTGCCTATCAAAAAGGACCTTTGCCTTTTGCAAAAGGAAAAAATATTCACCCGTTTAAATACCCCCAAAAAGAAGCAAAAGACGCTGCTTTTTGGGGAAGAACTCTTCGAGATGAAAGTCTTAAGATTTCAACAACCGGCCAGCTTTCCCCCTTTTTTACCTCGCGACGATATTTTTACTCTTTCTCAGCCAGATATCGACTGGCAGACTATGTTATTGTCAGGCTAAATGAGATTTATAACTACCCAGATAAAAATGAACTGATTCCGGTATATGAGAGACTAAAGGT
>JACQRR010000145.1 GCA_016206365.1 Candidatus Roizmanbacteria bacterium
ATAAATTAATTTAATTTAATTTATTTATCTGTTAAGAAAGTCTAAATCTACTCAACTACTCTAGTGGCAAAAATCAACAGTCGTTTAAGCGTGGTTCCCGGCGGCCAGCAGGTCTGTAGGGTAAGAAATTCTTTGTTACTTTTTCTAGTCAAATACTCTACCTGTGATGGGTCTGCTACGCTACTGTTAATTACTTTATAAACATATCGTTGACCTTTATAAAATAAATCAATTTCGTCTTCTTTTTCAAGTTTATTTAAGAGATAAAATATAGCGTTGTATGTACCAACATTCCAAAAATAATCGGTCGAGTGGGCAAAGAGAAAAATGTGACCGTCCTCTCCGGGAAATTTGGTCCCCAAGGCGTGAGCGACGCCTTTGTTTAAAGCGTCAAGGTAGATCTTCTCATCTGAAGAGTCGACATTGGACAATACTTTCGCGTTCGCTCCAATTTTAGGAATAACGACACTGAAGTTAGGATCTTGCGGAACTAAAAACTCTACCTCATTAAGGTTTAAGGCTCTAGCAAGGAGTCCTTTAGGTTGTGATGGAATTTTTACTAACGAAGGTTTTTCGGCAACAATATATTGTTTTTGAATTTTTCCGTCAATAAAATATCTAATTTCTTCACGTACGGGAAGATAAAATGTTTTTCCGATTAGAAATAAGGAGGAAAGAATTAAAAAATTACCGACCGTGCGAAGGATTAATATTCTAGTATATTCAGGTGTTTTGAGCTTAGTTTTGATTTTTTGAATCTGCCTTTGCATTCTTTATTTTACCCCACTAAATTATTATGCGCAAGTTGACTTCTTCGCCTCCCGATGATATACTTGACGATATATGGTTGCCAATGATCCAGAAAGAAAACCTTTAACAGGAATAGATGTTTTTCCAATCTCAGATCGGCAACCTAGAGTAAGAATAAGATTACAAGAAATTATGCGAGAAGAAGTAAACCGTTGGGAAGCTGTTGCTCCGGGAATGTTTACGGATGAAAATTATTATAGATTCCGTAGATGGGCTCAAGAAACTTGTAGGGAGGGTTTTCAAGAAGTACAAATGACCGATGAAACAAGGATAAAGTTCTTACCCATGACAGATCTTTCTTTACAATATGCTTTAGTTCTTACTCAACAAAGTTACCCCTTTCATGGCTTACCAGAAACTTTTGCATTGGCAATGGCTCTCAATTTAGATAATGTCTGTACAGCAGATGAGTTTGCTTCCTATGGAGATTTCGATTCGGACATTAGAACAGCTGTTGCCGATAGAAGTAGACTAGCGGGATGGTTAATGGACAATCCGCGAATATTTCCACTCCTCAGTTAAGGTAAAAAAACACCCCTTGATCTTATAAAAACTTCCTTGCCCACCTCTGGAGTGGAATAGATTGACAGGACAGTAAAAAAAAGAAAAATGTGGATTATAATCCATTGACTTTTCTTTTCTTTTTTTAGAAATTGATCTTATATGCCATCAAGACGGGATATTTTTATAAACGGAGGTATTTATCATATCTTTAACAAAACTATTGATCATAAGAAGATCTTTATCGAGAGAAAAATCGGATTTTTGTTCCTAGACCTTTTTCGCTACTATCGCTCAAGCAAGGCAGATATAAGATATTCACATTTTAAAAGGTTGCCAGATAATTTACGCAAGGAAAAAGAAAAACAGATTAAATTTGAGAAATATTTTAAGGTCGATATCTTAGGTTATAATCTCATGCCCAACCATTTTCATCTTCTTTTAGAACAAAAATTGGATAAGGGAATAATCAGATTTATGTCAGACAACTTAAATTCTTTAACCAGATTTTTTAACATTCTAAACGATCGAAAAGGACCTATTTTTTTACCTCAATTCAGGTCAAGACATATTCAAAACAAAGAACAACTAAAACATACTTTGCGCTATATGGATCTTAACCAATATTCAGCCCAATTAGTTAAAAAACTAGAAGATCTTGAGAAGTACGAATTTTCATCATTTAGAGAGTATTTGCATCCAAGCAAAAATAATATTTGTAATACTGAAGAGGTTTTAAGGCTCTTTGGCGGAAGTTCAGAAAAATACAAAAAATTTGTATTTGACAATGCTGAATATCAGAAAACTTTAGAGTTAATAAAGTATTTGAGTAAATGGTTGTAAAGTTTATTTGGAATGTTAGTAAAGCCTAACCCACTCCAGAGACGCTCTATGTCAAGTCCAAATTACTATGAGCTTCTTAGTTAATGAGTCCTCCTTTTGAATTTTTCATGACTCCATATACAATACAGGAAACTCGCTTCATCA
>JACQRR010000146.1 GCA_016206365.1 Candidatus Roizmanbacteria bacterium
CCTTTATACCGAAAATTTCTTAAAGCTAATAAATTAATTATTTTTGGCTTAGTGCTTCTTATTATTGATCTTTTCATTTACCTCCCGGTCCCCAAGAATGCCTTTGGTATGTCTCCAAACTGGAATTATCTGATGGAGAAGAAAGCCTACCAATTAATCAAAAAAGAAAATCTTAAAGATTTCAATATCGTCAATCACATCTACGATAACAAATCTGTCGTCATCAAGTATCATCTAAAACTCGAAAATTACCAGATCGATTATGACGATTATTACCATAATAAATATCTCTTTGTCATCAGCAATACCGATAAAATCTTTCACGATCCAGCCTATGAAATCAAAACCTTCCAGCCCAATAAAAAATTAAAACAATGGAAATTAAACGATACATATAATTTATATTTATTCAAAAGGGGTAAATTTTAATCGTCTATTTAATCACTTGACAAATCATGTGATTGATTACAATATTTTCATACTATGATTAAAATAATTTCTTTAAAAGTAAAAAAGTCAGTTCTTTCTAAAGTAGCTGGAGATTTTAAACAGACAGATTTAAGTGACGACATTATATGGAAGGAAGTTTTAAAAAAGAAATCTAGGAAGAGAAAGGTTGCCTTCTTTCTAAAATAGAATCTTTAGAATTGTTTCAGTCCTAATCTACGAATTTAAATGTAGAAAGCATTTTATCAAAGACTTCGACCACTTCATTTTTTGATTGATCATTGTAATATCCTGTCCAACGATAATGAAATCCATTGTGTATAAAGGATAAATGTATAGTGTTAGGGGCTACGGGATAGGAAGGAATTGCCTCCGAACTAATTACACTGCTTCGCCAAGCTTCTATGTCTCCTATTTGGAGTTTATTGCAAGGAAATTGATATTCGTATATATTTTTCGGGCATAGCGGGAGAACTATCCATCCAGTTTCTACGTCCATTTTAATTGCCTGGTCAACAAAGAGTATGATTTCTCCCCCTGCTGAAGGATTACCAAACAAAACACCCGCTTCTCTTACCTTAAAATCTGGACTGTGAAAACAGGGATACTTTTCTTCTCGATCACCACCTTCACAAGCATTTTGATATATCCAATCGGAAGGATATTTAATTGAGAAGTTATTAGTTGGGTCAATGTATGATCTCCAACCTGAACTATTAACCTCCTGATTTTGATCTAAAGATTTGGGAAGCGGTACTTTTTTACATAGGTTATTCCTACATACCGCATCAAATCTGTTGTTGATAGGTTTTGGAAAACATGTTGAACATTTCTCATCACCCGGACAATAATTTTGCATTTGGTTTAGTTGCCATCTAATGTTTACCGCTATCCATTTATCTTGCGAATAGTCAATTGATTGACACTTATTACTCCCACAACAGTCAATCCCCACATCTTTATTGATTAATAAACAGTCATCGTTTGAATCACAACTATCATCGATGTTCTGGATTGCTGGTGTAGTCAAAATAATAGGACAGGGAGCAAATTCACAGTTGGGAGGGACTCTGCCTACAGATGAACCATCAGGACAGATCTTGGCTTCTAAAGTACATGAGACTCCTCTTGGCTTTTGAAGAATATTTAAACTTAAGAAAAGTGCGCCAACTAACAGTATCAAAATAAGGACAAAGTAATAGGGAGAAGACTTAACTTTTGCTTGAGAATGAACATCCATCTATTTTTCATTATACACCTCACAGCCATCATCAAGATATTTTGTTAAAATAGACTTTATGCAAATTATTGCAGATTTACAACTTCATTCCAAATATTCCCGTGCAGTCTCACAAAAAATGGATCTTGAGGAGATTGCTCGCTGGTCGGCAAAAAAAGGCATCCAGCTGGTGGCAACCGGCGATTGGACTCACCCTTTGTGGTTTAGGGAAATTAAAACAAAGCTCAAAGAAATTTCGCCGGGAATTTACTCTCTAAATCAGGATAAAACAGATTTACCCACATCCGATAATGTCAGATTTCTTCTCTCGACGGAAATTTCCAGCATTTACACTCAAGGCGGTAAAGTTAGAAGAGTCCACAATCTCATTTTTTCTCCCTCAATCGAAACTTGCGAAAAAATCATCAAAGAACTCCAGAGGCGAGGCGCCAATCTCATGTCAGACGGCAGGCCAATTGTAGGAATTTCTTCGAAAGATTTACTTGCCATGGTTTTAAATGTTGATTCTAACGTTTTATTTATCTGTGCACATGTTTGGACGCCATGGTTCTCTTTGTACGGTTCCAAATCCGGTTTTGACTCAATTGAAGAATGTTTTGGAGAATTGAGTAAAAATATTTATGCAATCGAGACTGGGCTCAGCTCGGACCCTTTGATGAACTGGCAGATAAAAGAGCTGGAAAACCGATCAATTCTCTCATTCTCCGACGCCCACTCCGGTCCAAAACTCGGCCGCGAAGCAACAGTCTTTACATGTAACATGAAACATGTAACATGTAACATAACTTATCTGGACATTGCTAATGCTATCAAGCAGATTCCTAATAGTCATTTAAAAATCGGGTATACTATTGAATTCTTTCCCGAAGAAGGCAAATACCACTGGTCTGGACATCGCGTTTGCAATATTCGCTACAATCCTCAAGAGATTAAAGAAAAAGGGACTACCTGCCCTGTCTGCCATCAACCTTTAACTATTGGAGTTGAAAACAGGGTGATGGATCTTTCCTCTAAATCTCTAACGAATGATGATCTTCTTTATACTAAGAATGAGACTGGCGTAAGCTTTGTCTATGATAAAGATAAAAAACGCCGCCCATTTGTTTCTTTGATCCCGCTGCTTGAAATTCTCATTGAAACCAACAATGGCTCGCAGATTAAGGCGCTGCGTGAATATGAGCGACTTACCTCAACCTTCGCCCCAGAATTTGAGATTCTTCTCAAGAAATCGTACGAAGAAATAGAAAAAAATGCCGGCAGTGAAGTTAAAAAAGCTATCGAAATTGTTCGCGAAAGAAAAGTGTTTGTCGATCCGGGCTATGATGGTGTTTTTGGCAAGGTAAAAATTTTTAAAGATGAAAAGTCAGAAAGCGAAGAAAAAAAATCCGAATCGCAACCCAGCCTTTTTTAACAATGTAACAATGAAACAATTTAACAATGTTTTATTGTTTTTATTTATCCTCCTCCTCCCCACTCAATTAGGCAAGCATTTTTTCTTTGATTTCTCCTATCTCTCAGGGATACGAGTAGACTATCTCGCACCAACAATTTATTTGACTGATATTTTGGCTTTTATTCTTATCAGCTTAAATTTAAAATCCGTCTTCAAATCGTTTGCTAATAAAAGAATTTTCTTTTTGCTGCTCATATTTCTCATCAATTTTTTGGCAGCAGAAAACAAATACATAACGTTATATCGATACATTAAAATCTTTGAACTAACGGCAATTTTTATTATTTTCAAACAGTTGAGTTTATCTAAATCTAAAAATATACCTGTATATAGCTTTTTGATCGGGAGTGTTTTTGAATTGTTTCTTTCATTAATGCAGTTTATTAACAAGCGCTCTCTCCAAGGATTATTTTATCTTTTTGGAGAAAGACCTTTAAGCTTGTCTATGCCGGGAATCGCCAAAGCCTCGATAAATAGTGTTGAAATCCTGCGTCCTTATGGAACATTTTCTCACCCGAATTCATTGGGTGGTTTTTATTTGGTAGTTTACTTTTTTGTCTTAACTAATCATCATAAAATTAGTCCGGTTATAAAAAACTTATTGCTACTTTTATCTAGCTTGCTGATCCTTCTTTCCTTTTCAAAAATTGCGATTATCATCTATCTTTTTTTAAACTTAGTTTATTTCTGGAAAAGTTCGCTTAAAAAAGACTGTCAAATCTGCTTTTATTCACGACTCATCATCCTTTTCATTATCTCTCTGCTTTTTTTACAGGCAAAAACCGATCCTTTGACAATTCAAAAAAGGCTCCTACTTATGAAAAATTCTCTTTTAGTCATTGTTAAAAATATATTTTTTGGGGTAGGTTTGGGCAACTACCTCATAGTTCAACAACAGTTTCCTCAACGATTCGTTGATGTCTTAAATCAGCCTGTCCACAATATATTTCTACTTTTAATCAGTGAAATGGGAGTGGTATTAACCGGACTTTTAGTGATTTTCTTCTTTAGGGAGATTGCGAATGCCTTTCGAAATTTTCCTTATATTTTTGCTGCTATTTTACTAACTGGCTTATTTGATCATTATTGGCTTACGCTTCAACAAAACTTTTTACTCATCGGGCTCATCTTTGGAATTCTATAGTCTTTCGATTCTTTTTTTGATCTGCTGATTCAAATCCAAAGTTCTGTTGACGCTCTCGCTTTGTCCCTGTGGTAAATCCCTAAGAAACATCTTTCCCACTTCTTTGTGTTTCGCGCTACTAAGTTTTAGTCGCTGAATAAAGTCGGAAGACGCAGTAACACCTTGTTTTTTGGATGTTTCAACTAAGGGAGGAATCTTGGAGAAATACTGTTCGCCTTGCATGAAGGCTGTCACCGCGTGTTTATCCTTTCCATTCTTTGCTAGAACCATAGCCATCGCGATACGTTTATCGGAAAAAAGAAGATAGAGGTCGGCTTTTTTTAAGCTATCTCTGGTAGTCCATTCAAGGATTTTGTCCCTGATTTTTTTTATAAAAAATAAAGGATGATCAGGTAAAATGCCAGGATACGGGAGATTATATTCGACTCCGTCTTGATTGAAACTGTCTGGTTGAGAGTTTAAAAAATAAAACGCTGGTGGAATGAGAAAGAAAAAGAGAAGACAGGAAAAAAATATTAGAGCTTTCTTTATCATTATTTTTCATTATACTATACAGAGACAATGAAAACAACCCCGACGTTACGTCGGGGTTGTCTAACCAGAGATTATTTAACCAATCTTTTTAGGCTTTTACCTGCTGTAAAGCCAGGTGTTTTGGTTGCTGGAATTTGAATCTCAGCTCCGGTTTGTGGGTTTCTTCCCTTTCTTGCCGCTCTTCTTCTGACCATGAATGTACCAAAACCTGTCACGACTACTTTCTCTCCTCTTTTTAAGGCGTCAGATATCGATCCAAATACTGTACCGACAGCATCTTTTGCGGCTTTAGCAGTGAGACCTGCTTTCTTGGCAACTTGAGCAACTAAATCTGCTTTTGTCATCTTTTTTCACCTCCTTTAGAGATTATTTTTGAACTTGTAACTCAAGTGAAAAATACAAGCTCTTAAGTCCGCCGAGAATTGCTTCTTGATTTAATCGGGATAAAATTAAGCGGAGAGCCTATTATTTTTTAGATTGATTTTTCAATCAATCGCAAACATAATAAAAACTTTTGCTTGTCTTGTCAATCCATATTTAAAACATCTTATTATAACAATCTAGATCAGATTGGA
>JACQRR010000156.1 GCA_016206365.1 Candidatus Roizmanbacteria bacterium
ATCGGACAGTAAGACGCAATTCTTGCTGAGTCCACCGGTTGCGCCATTTAAGTTATTAAGTACCTTAAAATTTTTGCGTTTTCTTTTGGGAAAATGATATAATAAAAAAATGGAGAGAAAAAAGAAGCAAAAACATATTTCGCCAGAATTCGATTTTTTTCTTCATGCTCGGCTAGAACGATATGAAGGAAAATATGTAGCTATTTTGGGAAAAAAAATTGTTGGTTCAGGATTATCAGCAAAAGAAGTGTGGGAAAAAGCAAGAAAGAAATACCCTGAATCTACTCCAACTATAGCCAAAATTCCTAAACAAGAAGTATTGATTTTATTATGGAAATAGAGTTTGATTTTCGAAAGGAGAAAAGTGGATTATTTGGTTTAATCTATAGACCTGTTGCAAAATTAACTCTCATCTATAAACATAACCGCGTTCCAGAAATTTTTTATGTTGACTCTGGAGCCGATATTACACTTATCCCTAGGTCGATCGGGGAAATATTAGCTTTTGATCATCCTTTACCCTCTCAAATTAATGATATTAAAGGAATTGGAGAAAAAGGCATCCCTGTAGTTATTAGAAAAGTTACTATGGTTTTAGGTAATTTTAAAATTCAATCTAATATTGGCTGGGCGTTAATTGAAGATGTTCCATTACTTCTTGGCCGTGAGGATTTTTTTAAATATTTTGATGTTATTTTTATGAAAAATAAAAAAGTAGTCTTCAGAGATTAAATATATATTTTCTCTTCTGGTCGAGATTTACGAAAAAGCAAAGTCCTAAACCGATCTTTGATCTGGTTTATGGATTAGAACCGAATTTCGTAATTGTTAGTTCGGCTGCCTGCGGCGGCCTCGCTTCCGTTTACCCTGAGTTAAGTCGAAGGGTTATTTTTTGCGCGCGCGATTTTCTCGCTCTTCGGGCGAGTGTAGAAAGTTTATAAGTACTAAGGACCACCGCGTTTGATGCATTCCTGAATTAGAGGCTCTGAGGCTACCTGCATTTGTAAATCTCTCAATTTATTTCCTCCTCCCGTTCCTAATATAGAACCTAATTCTTGTGCATGTCGCTTACATTTTGATTCGACAGAATTGTAGTTGATAAACCAGGCAATTCCAACCACTATAGCTATAATCACAAGCACCATAACGAAATATTTGTTTTTGAATAGATCGTCTTTAAATACATTCCTATTACTTCTGCCTGTTATTTTTGATGGTTTTCCAAATAATACCCAATACAAACCCACCAACAGGGCTTAAAACCAAACTCCAAATTACACCAGAAGAAAAGCTCAAACCCCACCTTTTCCACAAGAATTCCATACCAAACGCAACCGTTATCCATGCAATATAAATCATCCTAAGAAAATAATACCTAAAAGGAAATAACAAAACAACTAGTTGAAAATAAATCGTTAATTTTGTTATATTTAACGTGTGCTCAAACTTTCCCATTCGGTTTTTTAATGGCCGTCTTGGACAAATCCGAATGGGTTTGAGCACAACCAGGGCGGCCATTTGAGTTATACAAAAGTTCTTTAAAAATTTTTGCGTTTTCTTTTGTGGTTTTGCTCTATACAAAATCCTTTTCGAGCCGACACGTTCGGAAGAATATCGTTAGACATTTAGATGATAGGTTTACCGAATTTGATTAGATTTTCTTTCTTTTCTCTTCTCCAACCCTTAATTTGTTTTTCTCTTCGGCGAGCTTGCACCAAAGTGGGGTAATTTTCCATATAGACAAGTTTAAAATCTTTATTCCGTTTTGTAAACTCAGCGCCGAATCCCGCGTTGTGTCGAGGAATTCTTAATTGCACGTTATTACTACTACCAACATAAAGTTGATCCCGTTGATTCCTTAAAATGTAAACAGTATACATGTGAAAATGAGCTTCGATGAACTCAGCTCTTTTCTCCAATCTCAAGAGTCGAAGACTTTGAGCTTGTCGAAAAGTCGGAGCGGCGAGACTTGTCACCCAGAGGGTGATCGCCCTCTGGGCGAAACCCGCGACCTTATTTGTCGGGGATGTGAGACTTGAACTCACGACCTTGCGGTCCCAAACCGCACGCTCTAAGCCATCTGAGCTAATCCCCGTCTAAATATCAAATTCTTTTA
>JACQRR010000147.1 GCA_016206365.1 Candidatus Roizmanbacteria bacterium
AATGGTTTAGTGAGAAGATTCATAAAAGGATTATTGTTTTCTATTTTTTTTCCGATTTATTTTTTGGCTAAAAAAATATTGTGGGAACTTAAATATGGAGGATTAATCTTCATCATTGCAAAAAAATGAGCTTACATACCCTGAGGGAAGGGGATTGAACTTACATATTTCTTACATAAACCTTATTTTTTTACTACATAGAATAACTATTATGATCTTCAGTTAAAAGTTTTACATATAGAGAGGCGGTGAGAAATGATGCTAAACATTAAAAAAGCTTTGGTTACTGGCGCGATCTCTGCAGCAATAATTGGAACGATGGTCGCAAATGTTTTTGCAGGAGCTGGGAAAGCCCCTCTTTATAATGCGCCGGCCAATTTCACCTGTCCAACTGGTGCACAACCAGCAGCGGGTGATCCAGCCTTTGGATTTGCGGTTCTAAATACTACTGGCAGTGGATGGGTTATTGCCGAAGTTGCATTAAAAGGCGCAACTCCTAATTCATCCTACGACATTTATGTGAACCAAGATCCAGGTGGATGCCCAACCATCGCAACAGGAACTTTGACGACCAACGGTCAAGGTAACGGCAACGCAAATGTTAAAGTTCCAGCGGTTGCGGGAGCGACGGCGTACTGGGTATCGGCCGTAGGCGGAGGGCAAGTACTAAGAAGTACGGCAGTAGCTTCTCCGTGAGTTAAATGAGTTTAAAAACTCATCTCCAAAGCCCGCCGATCCGGCGGGCTTTTTTTATTTTATTTTCCGACAAACAATACAACATTCGGAAGATCGCGACCTGGGCCGACTTTATAGCCGCCTGACCAAAGCGCGGTTGAGCCGCCATCATCGAGATTCAGTGCATTTTGTGTTCCCATAGTTGCAAGGACTTTTGCTGATTCTCCGACTGTCGCGTTATGAACAACGCCAATATATGCAGTACTTCCAGATGCTCCGACAAAACTTCTTCCTCCTTTTGTTCCTTCTTTGGCTTGATCACTTCCAGCAAATACACTTTGTCCTCCCGAAACTAAAAGTGGCCTATTGGCAATGACTGCATCAACACCTGAATCGCGCCCCCATTCTAAAGACTGACCGACAAAACGGGCCGAATTTCCGGAAAAAATGACTGCGGGAACAGCGCTGTATACATTATTTGCCGAATTAAAATAGACTTTATTTTTGTTCATTAATAGAGTATCAAAGGTGTTTATTTTTCCTGCACAGCTTGGATAAGAAGCCGGGCAAAAATACGAGCCATTGATGCCAGCATAGGCTCCGTTTCTTGAGACGTAGGTTGCAAGAGGTAAAACAGGACAGTTATCGGCGCAGTCTCCGTCAGATGCAGTGTCGACAATCACTCTGGTTGAGTTTAAATCTGCGGTTACTATATCAACTAAGAAATCTCCAATGTCGGTATGCACAACCTGACGGCTATAGCCAGAAGACGGCGGAGCATTATTGGTTGGAATATTAGCTGGTATCGTAAATGAGGCTTCGATTGCTTTCTTTTCCCCTTGAATTTGAATCACAAGAAGATTTAGATTAGCATCGGCTGAAGCATAGTTTCTTTGGGAAAGTAGGCTGAGAGACTCTGCGAAAATTGAGTCAAACTTTTCGGTTTTCTTCGAGACCACTTTTAAATCTAAAAGCCTTTCGTAGGTTTCAACGGCCTGATTGTAAGTTGTCTCTATAGCTTTGATGTCTGCTTCTAGCGTTTTATTTATGACATACTGATTCTGATTTTTTAAACCTTCAAGTTCATTTTTGATTACGGCAATCTTATCTTTTATAGTTTTATTTTCATCTGTAGCGGCCTGAATTTTCATTGTGAGGCGTTGATTTGATGAATTTAAATTATAGTATATGCCTAAACTTAAGATATAACCCGTACTGGTTACAAGTGTAAATACGGTTAGAGTTAGACGCGCATGTTGTAAAGCAAAATTCTTAGCATTCATAGTTTCAGTTTAGCAAAAAAAATGTAATTCGGAGTATAATAATGTGACCATGAAGTCTAGACTTTCGCTGTTGATGATAACTTTTAATGCCGAAGAATTGTTAGAAAGAAGTTTACGGTCTTGCCAAGGACTGGTTGAAGAAATTGTCGTCGTAGACAATTATTCAAAAGACAAAACTCACGATATTGCGCAAAAATATGGAGCGAAAATTTATCTTAATGAAGAAGATGATTTGGGAAAACAAAGAGCATATGGTTTAAAAAAAGCTACTGGTGATTGGGCATTAGTTCTTGATTCGGATGAGATAATTTCAGATGAATTAAAATCTGAGATTAAGTTAAAAGTTAAAAGT
>JACQRR010000152.1 GCA_016206365.1 Candidatus Roizmanbacteria bacterium
AACTTTATTAATATAGAATAATAATCTGCCATCCGATCCTCCAAAAAAATTTTTAGTATACGAGATAAGGAAAACAAAAGAGATACCTATGATTAGAAATCCACAGATATTAAAAATGGTTTGCTTATTTATCTTGAATTTAAGAAATGGAATCCTTATCAATGTTCTTCTTCTCGCCATAGTAAGATTGTAATCCTAACCATCAACAAATTCAACCACGTCTTTCCTCATCTGTAAATTCCACCCGCAAGAAAGTTTCCGTATTTGCAGATTACGATCATCTTAATAAATTTCTAGATATCGTTAACTATTATCGATATCCGCAAAGTTTAAAGCTTTCAAGATTTAATAAACTACTTAAAAATGATCGGGATGGAGGAGATCGAGGCTATTCCACCCTGCGGGTGGAATTACACCATAAGTTGGAGATTTATTCTGCCTTGATTATCGATCTGATAAACTTTAACCTTAACCTTCTGTCCGATCTTTACAACTTCTTCCGGATTTCTCACAAATCCCTTACCCATTTTAGAAACATGGACTAATCCGTCTTTACCAGGTAAAATCTCAACAAAAGCCCCAAATGGCAGAATTCTTTTTACTTCGCCCTCAAATTCCTCTCCAACTTCTACCTCACGTGTAATATTCTCTATCAACTTTGCTGCTTCCTCAACTTTAGCCTTATCCAATCCGCTTATCTGGACCTTGCCGTCATCCGTAACGTTAATTTCCGTCTGGGTTTTGGCTATCAAACTTCTGATATTTTTCCCTCCCGGTCCAATGATTTCTCCAATTTTATCTTGAGGTGGTGTAAGGACAACAACTTTGGGAGCAAATCTTGATATTTCACCCCTTGGTTTATCAATTATTTTTTGCATAGATTCCAATATAGTCAAGCGCGCTTTCTTAGCCTCTTCCAGAATTTTATTTATCATCTCATCGGTCAACCCATGTATTTTCACGTCAAGCTGAATTCCGGTAATACCTTCTGCTGTTCCTGCTACCTTAAAATCCATATCCCCCGAAAAATCCTCTATCCCCATTATGTCTGTCAAAATGATGTAGTCTTTATCTGACTTCGCTATCAAACCCATTGCAATTCCAGCTACAGGTGCTTTGATAGGTACGCCCGCATCCATAAGTGCAAGGCTTGATCCGCAGGTTGAGGCCATGGAAGTTGAACCGTTTGATGAAAGCACTTCTGAGACCACCCTAATCGTGTAGGGAAATTCTTTATCCGAAGGTAAAACCGGTTCGATCGCCTTTTCCGCTAAAGCTCCGTGCCCAATCTCCCTTCTTGAAGGAAAACCAACCCTTCCAGTTTCTCCTACCGAATATGGAGGCATGTAATAGTGATGGATGTATCTTTTTGCTTCTTCTCCTTCCGGGCTTTCGATTAATTGTTCAAGTCCTGGCGCTCCAAGAGTAACTATAGACAGAACTTGAGTCTCTCCTCTTTGAAATATTGCTGAACCGTGAGTCCGCGGGAGTACCGAAACCTCTGAGCTTAACTCTCTAATTTGTTCTGGACTTCTTCCATCAATTCTTTTTTTATTTTTAAGGATCGCTTCTCTAATTTTTTGTTTGCTAAGATAATCGATAGCCTTTATGATTTCTTTTCTCTCAAATTCATTTTTGTATTTTTCTAAAACCTCGTTCACTACCACCTCTAATGCCTCTTCGTCGTCGAACTCTTTTTCCGCTTTCTTGAGAATCATATCGCTTATATGTTTCTCATAATCTTTTTTCAAAACTTTTAGTATTTTGTCGTCGACCAATCCGCCCTCGACTATTTCTTTCTGCAGCACTTTTTTCTTTGCTATTTTTTCAATGAATTCGATGATCTTCTTATTTTCATTTTTTGCCTTCTGGACTGCCTCAAGAATTACTTTTTCCGAAACTTCCTCGGCTTTTGCCTCGATCATAACAACTCTGTCCCTTAACGATGAAACAATCAAGTCGAGCACAGAGTATTTCTCGTCATCTACTGTAGGATTTACTATTAAAGTACCCTCACCGTTGTTTTTGATATAACCAACTCTAATTGTGCTTATCGGTCCTTCCCACGGTACAGGGGAAAAATGTAGAGCTGCAGATGTAGTTATGGCAGACAGAATTTCAGGAGAATTGACACCGTCGACAGAAAGGAGTGTAATTATAATCTGAGTATCTTTTCTGTAGTTTTTAGGAAATAGGGGTCTTATAGACCTATCGATAATTCTTGCTTTAAGAACTGCATCGTCAGAAGGCCTACCTTCTCTTTTTACCCAGCGCGAACCTTTGATCCTTCCTCCAGCATACAACTTTTCAACATACTCAACCTGTAAAGGCACGTAATCTATCTCTTCGCGTTTATTACCCGTTGTAACAGTAACAAGCACACACGTCTCACCCAATTGTGCGTAAATGGAAGTCGTGGCTTGGTTAGCCAATTTCCCAATTTGGAGAGTTAGTTTTTGTCCATTAATCTCTATGGAGTCTTCGATAATATTCATAAAAATATTTTGACGATAGATGATTGAAAATAGAAGATAGAATTTGAGGTTAGACTGTAGAAAATAGAAAAACTAGCATCTAGCTTCTATCTTCAAAATCTACCTTCCATCTTCCACCCTCTATCGTCTTAATTATAAATTATTTCTTCAATCCTAATTTCGCTATTAACATTTTATATCTTTTCTCGTCCAACTTTTGTAAATAAGTTAAAATTCTACGCCTTTTTGCTATTACTTTGAGAAGTCCACGTCGTGAATGATTATCTTTTTTATTGACTCCGAGATGTTCGGTTAATTTAATAATTTTATGAGTAAGAAGCGCTACTTGAACTTCCGGGGAACCTGTGTCACCTTCTTTTTGGGCAAATTCCTCGATTATCTTCTGCTTGTCTTCTGGAAGGATGATTTCACTCACTTTTTTTGTCATCGTTTATGATTATAATGGAGAAAGTCATTTCTTTCAACAGAAAAATACCCAACTATGAGAAAGCTAAAAAGAAAAATTAATTCTCACCTATTTTTCATGCTCTCTCTCATCTTCCTTTCAATTATAATCATTATTTTTATCCCACCCTTAAATTGGTTTATTGAGCTTCTTTTCATCTCTCTCTTATCTTTTATCTCTTACCTAATATCAAAAAAGTTCTTAAAGACAAAATTCGCGCTTTCGCTATCAATTTTTCTAGCTTCCAACCTCTTGCTTCTAGCCTCCGACCTAAGAGATCCTCTTAACTTTATCTTACTCACAAGCTTATTTATAGGAATTTTTATTCTGATTAAGTGAAGAGGGCAATAAAATTAGCGAGATTTCTTACGCATATCTCTTCTCTTTATTGTCTCTGCCAAAATCAAAATAGCAGTAAGCAACTGCAATTAAACCAAAAACGGTGTAAGCACTTGTGAATGCATCAGTTATATTCATAGGTTTTAATCTCTAAAACCTTTTTTGTTTTTGTCCAAAAAAAGCAGGACCGAAACTGGACAGAAATAATCCTTTAGCTACATCATCGTAAATTTCTGATAAACGATCCAGCTGATCGTTCGAAAACATAAGAAAAGTATAAATTCTTTAACTCCTAAAATCAAACGATGTAAATTTGCAAAAGTTAACAATTTACAGTAAAATAAGACTTATGAAAATTGATAATTCAAATATAACTTCCAAACAAATGATGATGGACAACGCCTTGAGGCGGGGAGTTATTTTGTAAAGTATTTTTTAATTACAAACATACCCGCCCAAAGGCGGGTTTTTTTTATATGACAAATATTCTTTAATATGAATAATAAAGTAATCACGCTAATTTCAGATTTTAATGATACTTTTTCCTCTACTCAAATGGAGCTAATGGCACATTCCATAAATCCTCTTATTAAATTTATCGTTGCTGAAAATAATGTTACTCCTTTTTCAATTATCGAAGGTGCTTTTTTGCTTTCCAAGTTATACTCATTTGCTCCGCCTAAATCTATTCATATAGGCGTGGTTGATCCTGGAGTTGGCTCCGATAGACATGGACTTGTTATAAAAACGAAAAATTATTGGTTTATAGGACCCGATAATGGAATACTTTATCCCGCAGCAAAACTTGACGGAATTCAATCAATATTTACCATCAGTAAAAACACTGTGAAACCAATCTCATATACGTTTCATGGCAGAGATTTATTCGCTAAAGTAGCAAGCTATATATCTAAAGGTAAAAACCCCTTAAACTTTTGTAATAATATTTCAAAAATAAAGATAAAGCCCCTCAAGTTCAAAAAAAACCAAGTCTTACATATCGATGCGTATGGAAATATTAAATTTAATGCCCAATCCAATGGTTTTAGAATTGGTGATAAAGTAAATATCTCTAGAGGAAAAGTACAGTTTAACGTCGTTTATTGTCAGACGTTTTCCGATGTTACTGCAGGAAAATTATTGCTATATAATGGCAGTCACCAAACGTTAGAGTTAGCTTTAAATTTAGGTTCCGCTGCAAAAAAGCTTGATGCAAAAGTCGGTGATATATTACAAATTCAAAAGCTATAATAAATAAACGTATGAATTTTAGAATTATTGGAATACATCATATTGAATTTACTGTCTCTAGCCTAGTACGTACAAAAAAATATTACGAAAAACTTCCTGGCTTTAAGCTTGTAGCAAACTATCCAAATTTTATTATGTTTTATACAGGAAGCTTCTATGTAGGTTTCACCGATCATAAAGGATCTTTGAAGGAAAAAAAGTTTAATGAAAAGAACGTCGGAATGGATCATGTATCTTTTACAGTAAGTTCAAGAAAAGATTTAGAAGAAGCTCTGCTATTTTTTGATACGGAGAATATTCCTCATGGTCAAATCAAAAAATTATCTAATAATACTTACGTACTTGCTTTTAGAGATCCAGA
>JACQRR010000015.1 GCA_016206365.1 Candidatus Roizmanbacteria bacterium
GCCTTGTCCGAAGGACAAGCTCTCGCTGTTTGTTAGCTAATGATTTCAGGTTCTATTTCACTCCCCTTCCGGGGGACTTTTCACCTTTCCCTCACGGTACTAGTTCACTATCGGTCAGTTTGAGTATTTAGCCTTGGATCGTGACCGACCCAGCTTCCCACAAGGTTTGCCGTGCCTCGTGGTACTTAGGAACAGAATAGGGTGGTATTGGATTTAAGCGACAAGACTTTCACTTTCTTTGGTTGGCCTTTCCAGACCATTCCCTTATCCTCAACCAATCCCAAATTATCTGCCCTGCAACCCCCCGATTAAATCGGAGTTTAGGCTATTTCGCTTTCGCTCGCCGCTACTAACGAAATCACATTTGTTTTCTCTTCCTCCGGTTACTGAGATGTTTCAGTTCACCAGGTTCCCAATCGCGCTCCGCGCTCAAATTCAAAGTTAAAAAATATTTGAACTTAAGTGCGAAGCACGATTCACCGTGCTTGCGCACGATGGGGTTACCCCATTCGGAAACCAACGGTTGGTGACGTCTGATAGAGGACTCGCCGTTGTTTTCGCGCTCATTCACGCGTCCTTCTTCGGCCCAAACTGCCTAGGCATCCACCATTAGCTTTATTTCTCCCATCTTTTTTGTTAGTTATTAACTTTCATCACCCCGATTTAATCGGGGTTGACCCGAACAAATTTTAAAATAAATTTGAACGGGTTGACCTACCTCTAATTGTCAAAGTGCAGATTCGACTCGCTCCGCCAAGTCAAACTTGGCCTCGCTCGCTCAGTGCTATAGCCCTGAGCTTGTCGAAGGGGTGGACCTAAAGGGATTTGAACCCTTAACCTTCGGAATGCAAATCCGATGCTCTGGCCAATTGAGCTATAGGCCCAGTACAAATATTAAATATTAAAGATTAAATATCAAATATAATTCGTCTCAAAATTTTTGCTATTTTATATTTGATTTTTGATATAACTAAGGGGCTGTTAGGAGAGCTTTTCTGGAGTCTCCAATGCTGCCTTTAGTAAGGATAAGTTTTCATTGGTAAAATAAGTTTAGCAAAGTACTTTTCTAAAGTCAACCCCGATTTAACCTGACCCACCTGCACTTTATGCCATTTAGCTCTTTCTGTCATTGCGAGCGATGATTTATGAAGCGAAGCAATCTCAAAATGATAAAAGAGATTGCCACGTCGCTTCGCTCCTCGCAATGACAAAAACTCGATTATGGTTCCAAGGCTAAACAACTGCAGGTGGGTCAGCGATTTAACTATATCAAATAGATCAAAAGTCTCTCATTTTATTAATATATAAATACTTGAATTGTTTATTCAATTTAAGTTATATTTATATTATATGATATCGAAAAAGTCTATTGTTTGGTTTGAAGAAGTAAACAAAAACGACGTCGGATTAGTCGGAGGTAAAGGAGCAAATTTAGGCGAGATGGTGAATGCCAATCTGCCAATCCCATATGGATTCATATTGACATCCCACGTTTATTTCGACTTCATACATAGAGCAAAACTCGAGTCTAAGATCAAAGACATGCTTTCGATTATCAACTATGATAATCCAAGCGAGCTTCAACAAGCTTCTCACCATATAAAACAACTTATTTTGGATTCAGAGATGCCAAATTATCTTATTCATTCTATCGTTTCTCATTACGAACAGTTAGAACAAAAGGAAGAAAGCTCTTTTTCTAATAACTCGTTAATAAGTGAAGGAGCCAAAAGTCTGAAGCATCTCTTTAAACCAGCGATAGTGGCAGTTCGTTCTTCTGCTACTGCCGAAGATTTACCTACCGCCTCATTTGCAGGTCAACAGGAAACGTATCTCAACGTCCAAGGTGATGCCAGGCTTTTAAATAAAGTGAAAGAGTGCTGGGCTTCTCTTTTTACTCCACGTGCTATCTATTATCGTTTTCAGCAAGGGTTTAGCGATAAAAAGGTAGGCTTAGCTGTTGTAGTACAGCGAATGGTTCAGTCTCAAAAATCAGGCATATCCTTCAGTATTGATCCAGTAACAAATGACAAAGGAAAAATTGTAATCGAGGCTATTTATGGATTAGGTGAATACATTGTGGGAGGAAAAGTAACGCCAGACCACTATGAAGTCGATAAAAAGTCATTTGTTATCTTAAAGAAAGAAGTAAAAGAGCAAAGAATTATGTTAAAAAAATCAGCTTATTCAAATAAAGAAGTTGAATTAAGTAAGTCGTTGGGTAATGAACAAAAATTAAGCGATGAAGAAATAATAAAAGTAGCATTTTTAGTAAAAGACATTGAAAAACATTATTTTTTTCCCCAAGATATCGAGTGGGCAATCGAGAAAGATCGAGTTTATATTGTTCAATCAAGACCTATAACAACAATAAAAAGTAATCAGTCATCAGCAATCAGAAATCAGCAAGATGCCGAAAAACTGAAAACTGACAACCGACAACCTATTTTAACTGGTTCTCCTGCTTCTCCCGGAATTGGAGTAGGCTCAGTTAACATAATTCACAATCCGAGAGAAATATTTAAAATTCGTCACGGCGATATCCTTGTAGCACCACAAACAAATCCTGATTACGTTCCAGCTATGAAAAAAGCCGCTGCCATCATAACTGACAAAGGTGGTCGAACTTCCCACGCTGCTATTGTTTCCCGAGAGCTAGGTATCCCAGCAGTTGTTGGCACGGAAAAAGCAACGAAGATCCTTAAAAATGAAATGGTAGTGACTGTTAATGGTGCAACCGGCGAAGTCTTCAAAGGAAAAATCAGTAATCAGTCATCAGTAGTCGGTAGTCAGCAAAAAAAAGATAAACTGACGACTGACAACCGAATACTGAAAACAAAAACTCATGTTTACGTCAACCTAGCCGAACCAGAGCAAGCCCAAAAAATAGCCAAGATGAATGTAGACGGCGTTGGACTTCTGCGAGCCGAGTTCATCATCGCTCAAATTGGTACTCATCCAAAAGAGTTTATTCGCCAGAAAAAACAGCATTTATTTATCAATAAACTTGCAAAGGATTTGTCAATTTTTTCAAAGGCTTTTTCACCCCGCCCCGTAATTTACAGAGCTACAGATTTTAAAACCAATGAGTACCGTAATTTAAAGGGTGGACGAGAATATGAACCACACGAAGAAAATCCAATGCTTGGTTTCAGAGGCGCTTATCGCTATATTGCTAATTCCGATGTTTTTCAGCTCGAGCTGGAAGCAATTAAAAAGATCTATCAATTAGGATACCGAAATCTTCACCTTATGATTCCATTTGTCAGGGTGCCTTGGGAACTAGTCAAGGTAAAAGAATTGGTACAAAAAGCCGGTTTAACAAATCTTCCAGGATTTGAATTTCTAATTATGGTAGAAGTACCAGCCTGTGCACTAAATCTTGAAGAATTTATTAAAATAGGAATAAATGGAGTATCGATTGGAACAAATGATTTGACCATGATGCTGTTGGGTGTTGACCGCGACAATGAAGAAGTGTCACAAATCTATGACGAAAGACACCCTGCTGTGGTAAAAGTATTAAGAGATATCGTTACGACATCCTCGAAATATAAAATAACCTCCTCAATCTGTGGTCAAGCGGCTTCTGATTATCCAGATTTAGTTGAAGAACTGGTTCAGGCTGGCATAACAAGTGTTTCGGTCAACCCAGATGCAATAGATCGGACGAGAGAATTGATATACAATATTGAGAAGAAAATGTAATTATTATGGCTAAAATCAAAAAAATTTACGCTTACGAAATAATTGATTCTCGAGGATACCCAACAATTGAAGGTAAGCTGACTCTCAGTAATGGACTTGAAGTTACCACCTCTATACCGGCTGGAACATCGAGGGGAAAAAATGAAGCACTCGAATTAAGAGACAAGGATGAGAGTCGTTTTGATGGAATGGGGGTTACTAAAGCCGTATCCTATATCAATGAACTAATCGCTCCAAAATTAGTAGGAGTTTCTCCTCTCAAACAGGATGAAATCGACATGTGGCTTGTCAAAGCGGATGGAACGAAAAATAAAAGCAAGCTCGGAGGCAATACTCTTTTGACAGTATCACAATTAATAGTAAAGGCCGCAGCTCTAGATCTAAAAGTAAATCTTTTTCATTATGTAAACAGTCTATATCAATCTTTGTTTCACTCACAAATACTTATAGAGCGACTGCCTGCTCCAATTTTTAATATTATAAATGGCGGTAAACACGCCAACAACAATCTGGAATTTCAAGAATTTCAACTTATTCCATCATCTTCATACTCATTCACCGAGGCCTACAAAATCGGAGTCGAAGTCTACCACGAGTTGCAGAGAGTCTTAGCTTACAGAAATGCCAACATCTCCGTAGGTGAAGAGGGGGGATTTGCCCCAAACTTTCCCACCAATCTTGACGCCATTGAAATCCTAAACGAAACAATAAATCAAAAAAACCTAAAGGTCGGGCTTGACGTTTTTTTGGGTCTTGATATAGCCGCAATGCACTTCTACAAAGATGGTAAATATCACATAAAAGATAAAGCCCATCCTCTTAAGGTGAACGAATATTCGGATTTTATTTTAAAACTTATTACTTCTTACTCTATTTTGGTCTTAGAGGATCCTTTATATGAAGACGATTGGCAAGATTGGATTCAGCTTAACCAAAAGATACCAAAAAATATCTATTTAGTTGGAGACGATCTTCTTACAACCAATAAGGAAAAACTCGATAAAGCAATACGCGAAAAAGCCTGCACGACAATATTAATAAAGCCAAACCAGATAGGAACGATAACTGAAACTTTAGAAGTCATCGACTTAGCAAGAAAAAATAATTTTAACTATATAGTTTCTCATCGATCTGGTGAGACAAATGATAGTTTTATAGCTGACTTTGCCGTGGCGGTTCAAGCGGATTTTGTCAAATTCGGAGCTCCAGCCAGAGGCGAGCGCCTTGCCAAATATAATAGATTGTGGCAGATTGAGAGAGAAGAACTGAAAAAAATGTGATACGAATGATGCGAATCTTTATGCGAATCTACAAATATGCTAATACTGGATTTTATAATCTGAATTAGTATATTCGCAATATTCGCATATTATTCGTAGATTCGTATCATATTTTGATTTTGAGACATGCCTCAATAAATTCCAAAAAAATTGGGTGAGGTTTTAATGGCCTTGATTTGTATTCTGGGTGACCCTGTGTACCTAGATAAAAGGGGTGTTCTTTTTTTGGAAGTTCGACTATTTCAACCAAATTTTCTACCGTCGATTGCGCAGCAATTAGCAAACCCTTTTTTTCAAAATGTCTCGCGTAAGTATTATTAAATTCATATCTGTGACGGTGTCTCTCGCTTGTCAAACCAGTCTCTTTATTCATAAACCCATTATATTTTTCATATGCCTTCCAAGCCAACGTCCCCTTTTTAACTATTGCATTCCAAGCCCCTAAACGCATAGTTCCACCATAGGCTCTGCGCCTCATATATTCCTTTTGAGCAGGCATGAGATGAATGACTGGATGTTTTGTTGTGGGGTCATTTTCTGTCGTATTTGCGTCTTTCCAACCCAAAATATCTCTAGCAAAAGACACGACCGCAAGCTGCATCCCATAGCAAAGTCCAAGGTAAGGTATTTTTTTCTCTCTGGCAAATCCGGCCATGGTAATCATGCCTTCTGCTCCTCGTTCTCCCCAACCGATCGGGACTATTATGCCGTCAATACTTTTTATATATTTATTAACTCCATATTTCTCAATTTTTTCCGCCTCGATCCAGACGGTCTTGATATTTATCCGGCTATGCCAGCTGGCATGATCAAGAGCATCAAATAAAGCGGCATACGAATCTCGCAACTGATAATCGCCGGTCCCGAAATATTTTCCCGCGATGGCGATGGTAAGTGTTTTTTTATTTTTTAAATGAATTAAATCAATGAGTTTTTTCCAACTGGAAATGTCGACTTTTCTTATGGCTAGACCTAATTTTTTCAAAATTTTTGTCTCGAGTTTTTGTTCATGAAAAATTAAGGGTATTTCACAGATGTTATTAACGTCAGGGTTAGAAATTATATCGTCGCCGTGCATATTGCAGAAGATGGCAAATCGATTACGTCTTCTCATATCGATATATTTTTCGGAGCGGGCGATGATAAAATCGGGTTGAATTCCCATGGAATTCAATGTCCTAACAGAGAGCTGTGTTGGTTTAGTCTTTGGCTCGCCTAAATGAGCAGGGACAGGAACATAGCTGACATGAATATGGATAACGTCACCCGGATTTTTTAAAGCGAGGATCCGGGAAGCTTCATAAAAAAAGACATTCCAATATTCTCCGGCTGTTCCGCCTAGCTCGACAATTACGATATTAGCGGCTTGATTTAAAGCCACTTTTTTTATTCTATTTATTATTTCGTCACAGATATGAGTTGCTTCGACATCTTCTCCATCGTATTCAAATCTTCTTTCTTTGGCGATTATTGTTTGGTAAATTTGTCCCATGGTGACAAAATTATCCTTGGTCATGTCGCGATCGAGGAATTTTTCATAAGAGCCGATATCCATATCGGCTTCAGTTCCGTCTTCGCATAAAAATGGATCGCCGTGTTCGATAGGATTTATAGTTCCGGCGTCGAGGTTGAGATAGCCTTCAAATTTAATGGGGGCAACTCGGAAGCCGCACTGCTGAAGAAGGTAAGCTATCGATGATACAGTAACACCTTTTCCTATTCCAGAAATTACTCCTCCTGAGATAAATACATACTTCTTTCTCACGCTTTGTAAGTATAAAAAACTCTTTTATTCTTGTCAAATAGAGATCTGGATGATAGAATGGGAGTAATGGCAAATTCATTTGTATTCAAAGACAAAACTTTTACTTTAGGCAGCACGATTGGTGTAACTTATAAATTCAAGGAGGGAGATAAAGAAAGAAAACAAATCTTTAAAGGAGTCCTGATTAAAATTAAGGGCAACACTCCCCAGACAAAGATGATCACGGTTCGAAAAGTTTCGAGATCGGGAATAGGTGTAGAGAGAATAATTCCTTTAATATCCCCCTTTTTGAATGAAATATCTATCGTTAAGAAAGCTGAGCCGGGAAAAGCCAAACTATACTATATAAGGAAATTGACCGAACAACAGGTAAAACATAAACTATAGTAGGAAAAAACATTAACTACATTAATGAACAGTAAAAAAGATATCGGTAGACTTGGAGAAGCTAAGGCTGTAGATTTTCTTCTCAATAAAGGATATCGCATAATTCAGAAAAACTTCCATTCTCATTGGGGAGAGATAGATATAATCGCAAAAAAGGACTCTAAAGTTGCTTTTATCGAAGTAAAAACAAGGATCGGTTTGTTAAAAGGTAAGCCCTACGAGTCGGTTGATAAAAGAAAGCTGCAAAAATTAATGAGGCCGATACAGTTTTATCTGTTGCAAAACCATCTCAAAGATTATAAGCTGTCTTTGGACGTCATATCTATCGTCCTTAATTATGATCTCAGGCTAGATAAGATTATTCATTTTGAAAATGTTTTACAGGACATAAGTAAGAAATAGAAGGAGGTGAAAAGACATGTTAGATCTTGTAAATACAATACTTGGTAATTTTCTCCAAAAAGTTCTTAACTTTTTACCAAACTTTTTTGCTGGACTAGCAGTCTTAACTGTAGGACTTATCTTGTCATCTCTCTTAAAGCAAGCCTTGCTTTCAATTTTTAGATTTGTTCGACTCGATGCTATATTAGAAAAAACCAGACTTATGTCTAGGGCTGAAGTTAAAATTTGGCAAGAAGTCTTAGCCGAAATATTACGCTGGACCGTGATCATCTTATTTCTTATTCCTACCTTAGAAGTTTGGAATTTGTCAAGAGCCACGCTTGTCATCAACCAGTTCCTCTTTTATTTGCCAAATGTCTTGGTCGCCGTCGTTATTATTTTTGTAGGGCTAATAGCCTCTAATCTTGGACACGACCTAGTAAAACACAGCCTGAAATCCATCGGAACAACTTATGCTAATTCCCTCTCTGTCTTTACCAAGTGGTTGGTCGTTTTCTTTACGATTCTGGTTGTTCTCAACCAACTAGGAGTAGCACAAGATTTGGTAAGAATTCTTTTCACTGGCATCGTAGTAATGCTAGCTTTAGCCGGAGGTCTTGCTTTTGGTCTGGGAGGTAAAGACATCGCCAAAGAAATCTTGCAAGAGTTAAGAAATAAATTTAAGTGACGAGCATAATTCCTTAATTCGCTCGTCATCCCGAATTTATTTCGGGATCCCCTTAAAATCTAATAAATCTGTGATAAAATATTTGATATTTGATATTGTTACAGGCCCCGTCGTCGAGTCAAACTCGACTGATGGTCTACAAGCGATAATTATATTTTAGATAAATTTAATTATTGATCTTGACAGCCAAGTTAGACTTGGCCCCATCGTCTAGCGGCCTAGGACGTTAGGTTTTCAGCCTAACTACAGCGGTTCGAATCCGCTTGGGGTCACATTTGTTGACGAAGATGTCGCTACTTCATTGATTAGAGCAAAAGCACGCGTAGTTCTTGGGTTCGAAAAGCCCTTATAATGGTATGAAACGCCTTCGGGATAAATTACTCTCTGCAGTATTGGTTTGTTTTCCGGTGGCAGGTCAGACCAACCCTTTTCAAGGGTTCGAATAAATGCCAAACTCCTATCCAGTAACGGCTCGATTTCTTGTTCTTCGTGATCGTTTTCGTTTAAAGAGTTTTGAGCAAGAAGAATTTTTTGTTCATAGTCGGATAACATTTCTTTAAGCGTTAAATCAGGATAAATTCCTTTTGCTCCTTTTATCCCTATTTCCTTTTTCTCCTGTTTTAATCTTTCTAAATCACGCACCCTTCGTAAGTAATCACCCTTAAAATCTTTCTCATATTCTTTATAACCGGTCATAAAAATTACCTTAAAAAGCGGTAGATATTCTTCATGTGGTTTGGTTACTGTCAAATAATCATAAAATTCATCATGAATATCTTTCTTTTTGACCATTTGGCCGTATTTTTTACACTCTTTATTTACGCAGTAATAATAAGGATATTTTATCCCCATATGTCCTTTTGAAAACAAGCGATTAACGGATGATGGCAGAAACCACAAAGAGTAAACCGTCTTAAGGGAAATTCAGGATGATTAATCAACCGGTGGTTTATGGCATGGTTACTTTTCATATGCTGTAAATCTTGGCATTTTTGCCATAAGGAAACCGGTATTAACGGTTTATGTTTCCCTTGCCGGATCTCATGATCTTTGACTTTTAATAAACCGATATAAAAAGAATTGTTAAGAATTCTTTGGATCAGTTGTTTACTGAATTTAATTGTTTTATCGCGATAATCTTTTATTTGTTTTTTGTTAAACAAAGCAGAAAGAGATGAGAATGTATTAGAACCGGTAGAATACAATTCAAAAATTGTAATTACTTCCTTTGCACAATTCATATCCCATTCGCAGTTTCCTAAAGGAACGCCGGTGATTTTTGGCCGAAAGTATCCAACTTAATTTTAATCTTATGAGCAACTATCAATTATCGCGATATTATCAGTTAAGAAGAAAAATTATGGGATATTATCTTGGAAAAACAGAGATTAGACCCACTTCTCAAGAAAATACCGAATACGTCAAACTGTTTAATCTCTATGTCTGGAATGTGAAAGACCCAAACCAGCCGGAAAGGAGTTTCAATGGATACGCTGATTGAACCCTTTATCATCTTTCTTGGCTGTCTTTGGCATATTGGAGTGGTGGTTATTGTTATCAGTTTTATTGAAAGGAGGTTGAAGAAGAAATAAATCGTAATCTAGCCGCTGGAGTAGGAAAATCAAACCTGCTCCGGCGGCTTTTTTTGTGGTCCTTATTCTAATTTTATTAATATTCATTGATTAAAAATAAATATATTGCACTACATTTTATGAATGTAATATTTCATGTTGACTTTTTAATGAAATTATGTTACTATATTTTTTATATTTAATATTTAAGTTTAACATTTTATAACATGAATGAAACAAGGCAGGAAAAATTTAAGAGGCTTGCTAGTCAAAGAACCAATGCTACTTTAGATAAGCTCCGTTTAATTGGTAATCTATCAAATAAATCAAATTATGATTATTCTGATGCTGATATTAAAAAAATCTTTAATGCCATTGACACTCAATTAAAAGGTGTTAAAAGTAAATTTTTAAGTAAAAATAGACAAGAATTTAAGTTGTAAATAACTTATCTTATGGATATTAGCGTCTCAAATGTAGATGTAGCACTTTACGCGTTGTATAGACTTGGTGGAATTACTAAAAAAATTCATACTGAAGAAATTGCATGGGAATCTTACCAACTTGCTAAAGAGAAATTCTGCTGGCGCCTACCTAAATTTAGACAAATGGATCTTCCAGATAAAACTCCAGTTCGTTATGCACTTGAACAAGCGAAAAAGAAAGAAAATGGTCAATTAATATTAGGTCGGGCTGGTGGCGATGCCGGTGGTGAACTAGAAGGGTGGATTTTTACACCTCAAGGAGTAAATTGGATTAAAAAGAATGAAGAACGAATTTCTGGTGGTTTAAAACAAAAAAGTTCAGAATTACCTAAAAGGGAATCTGAACGATTTATAAAAAGAATTAAGTTAGATCCTTTTTTCCAATATTTTAAGCAAAAGAATAATTTAGAAGGATCTTCTCAATATATGTTTACTGACATGTTGGTATGTGCTCCAGATGCTTCAAAAAGTATTGTGAAACAAAAGTTCGAACAACTTTGTTCTAATGCGGAATTAGTAAAAGATAAGGAAATATTAAATTTTCTAAATTCTTGTAGAGAAAGGTTTCGAGATTTAATTTCTTAAAGTATATGAAAATAAGATTAGGTGTTCCAATAGATTTCAAAATTTCTTCAAGATATTTCGACTTCAATAGACAAAATGCAATCAGGGATGTTTATGACGGACTTGTTGAATTAATAACAAATTCAGATGATAGTTATCATCATTTATTCGTAGCGAAACATAGGAATATTGATGGTGGTCAAATATTAGTTGAAATTGAGGAAAAAAGAAAAAATAATCCTTCTAAACTTATAACTCACGACAAAGCTGAGGGTATGACTCTACAAGATATGACGCTTAAACTCGTCCAGGTTGGAGAACGACAAAGTAAAGAAGGAGATAGAGGATTTATGGGAAGAGGCGCTAAAGATTGCACGGCCCTAGGAAAAATGATTATAGAATCAATAAAAAATGAAAAATATTATAAGTGTGAATTAAATACAAATTCTCAATTTGTTCCCATTGAAGATGGGAAAATTGTTGATAATATCGTTAGAAATAATTTACGCATAAAACACGGTAATGGGACTGTTGTCACATTAGAAATTGATCCTCAATTCAAAATACCACATGTTGAAACTATCATCCGCGATCTTCCATGGCATTATGCCTTAAGAGATATGCTAAGTTCTCAAAGTCCTACGGAACTTTTTCTTAGAAATTTAAATAATCTTAATAAAAAGTTAGATAGGTTAATTTCTTTATCTCCGGAGGGTGATTTAGTCTGTGAGAAATTATTTGAAGTGCCTGGTTATTCAAATGTAAAAGCAAGACTTAAAATATGGAGGGCAAAAGATCCTTTAGAAGATCCATCTGATCGATTTAGAAGGTCAGGTCTTTTAATTAAAGGAAAAAGAACAATCTATGAATGTTGTCTTCTATATCCAAGCTTTGAAAAAGATTTTTATGCAAAAAGATATTTTGGAAGATTAGAATGCGAATATATTGATGATTTATTGAACGAATATGATGAAAGAAGAAAAAATAACAAACCACATAGTCCGGAAAACCCTAGTTTAATAATTGATCCCAATCGGCAAACAGGATTAAGACGAGATCATCCTTTCGTTAAAGCCTTATTCCAAATTCCAACAGAAGAACTTAAGCAACTGATTGAACAAGATAAAGGTAAAGATAAGGAATCACAAAAAGAAATTGCTAACAAAGAAACACAACATAGACTTTCAGAATTAGCAAAAATTGCGAGTAAATTTCTTGAAGAACAAGTTGAAGATATTGAAGAAACTACTATTGACGATACAGTTGATGACAATTTCTTTTCTAAAAAAGGAGTGCTGATTTTTCCTACATATTTGAACCTTGCCATAGGGCAGACAAGAACTTTAACATTTTATGTAAACAGATCTTTATTTGATAAAGAAGGTCAGGAAGTGATTATTAAGAGTGATGATATAGCTGTAAATATTATTGATCCATCTTTTAAGTTAAGAGCCCATCCAAAAAGAAACGATCGACTAATCGGATCATTTAGAATTCAAGGGGTAACTTTAAAAGAAATGGTCTGTCTTCAAACTAGCAGTGAAGGAATTCCACAAGCTGAAGCGATCGTTAAAGTAATAGAAAATAAGGTTGAAGAACATCAATTTAATAATTCGTTGGAATTCGAGCATAAACAATATCATGTTAAAGAAGGAAGTACCAAAACACTTCGGATTTACGCTAAGTATCCAGAATTAGTAGCACGCGAAACGCCTATTGAAATATTTTCTTCTGATCAAGAAGGTGTTCCGGTAAAAGGAAGATGTGTTTTAGTGCCTATAGAAGGCTCGAATTTTGCAATTGGTGAGATAACAGTCCAGGGAAGAAGACATAATGGTAAAGCAATAGTACAGACATCATTAAATAATGAAAAAGCCTTAAGTAATGTTAAAGTGGTTCAAAAAGATGAAAGCGGAGCTCCGATAAAAATTAAGATCGTATCAAAAAATCTTGGAGTTTATCGAGCGGCCTGGTCATCGCAGGAAACAAATGTTTTGGAAATTTCTGCCGCGCATGAATCTATTAAAAGATATCTTGGCCCAGAACCAGACTATGAAGGTCAAGATACACCATTATTTCGCGTATTATTAGCAGAAATTGTTGCAGAGAGAATTTGTATGAAATCATTAGAATTAGAGGTTAAATCTAGACCTTGGGATTTTAAAGATGACTTTAATGGCAGTCCTGAAATTGTGTTAAATACTGTAATAAGCCATCTTCAGAAAAGATTGAGAGATTTCGTTGCAAAAGCACATAAAGTTATGTTGCAGGATTTATAAAATTGTTAATCTATAAATTAAGTTTTGATTCTATTAATTTGTTAGAATAAATTTAAAACATGGGATTAATAAGTGAATATATACAAAAAAAATTTGGAGTGGTCGAGTTAGAACAAGAATTAATGAGGTTGATCAAAGAATATAACAAACTTCGTAATAGTTTTCTTCTTGTTTATTCTGCTTGCCTAGAAAAACCAATTCCTAATATTTCTCTTAATATGGATGATTACTATATTATTTTTGACCTCTTGAGAAATACAGGAGTTAACAACTTAGATGTTTATATCGAGACGCCTGGGGGAAGCGGAGAAGCAGCGGAAGAAATAGTTGAATACATACATAAAAAGTTTGATAAGGTTTCTTTTGTTGTATCTGGGGAAGCCAAAAGCGCGGGAACATTGATGGTTTTATGTGGTCATGAAATACTAATGACTCAAAGCGGCAGTCTTGGACCAATTGATGCTCAAATAAGAATCGGCAGAAGTACCGTTTCCGCATATGATTATATGGAATGGGTAGAAGAAAAAAGAAAAGAAGCTGTAAAAAACGACAAGCTTAATCCATTTGACGCCACGATGGTCGCACAAATTAGTCCGGGAGAACTAAACGGAGTTTCAAATGCTCTTAGTTTTGCCGAAGATTTAGTAATTGAATGGTTACCCAAGTATAAATTTAAAAATTGGAATAAGACTGAAACTAAGAAAAAGGTAGTCACCGAAGAAATGAAAAAGAAAAGAGCAGAACAAATAGTCAAAGAATTAATAAATCATAAGAAATGGAGAACGCACGGTAGATCTCTTAAGATCTATGATCTAGAAAATATTGGTTTAAAAATCTCAAAAATTGATTCTGATCAAAAACTTGCTGATATAGTCTATAGAATTCAGACTGTTATTAAACTTATTTTTCACACATCCAACACTTATAAAATTACAGCTACCGAAAAAGAGAAAATTATCGGAATAGCAAGTCCAATCGGCAAACCTGTAAATCTGCAACCAAAAGAACCCGACATCGTAGAAATGGAAGTTTTATGTCCTAAGTGTAGCAAACATTACAAACTATATGCAAAATTCGTTTCAAATCCAAAGATAGATCAGGATTTTCAAAAGAGAGGATATAAAAAATTCCCAAATGATAACAAGTTAGTTTGTATTTGTAATTTTGAGATTGATTTAACGCCATTAAGAGGGCAAATTGAATCACAAACTGGAAAAAAAATCATAGATTAAGTATAATTTCAGTTGTATAATCAAATTATGATTAAAACAAAGAAAGAAAAAATTGCAAAAAAAGGTAAAGTGCTTATGTCTTTTAATAAAGTTGTGCTTTTTAAATTTTTGAAAAGGACTAAAGAGGGAAAATATGCTCCTATTGATCAATCATCACTCCCTTACTCCAGAATTAAACAACAAGCAGAGTCAGGAGAAGAACAATATATATACGCTTTAAGATAATTACAAATAAATTCTCCAATCTCCTAAAATCATTCTTATAGGTATCAAGTTTTTATCAAGAAAGGTGATCTAAAAACAGCTGCTATTTCCTTCATAAATCTGATAAACTCATCTATTAAAGAGTTCGAAAGAAGACAACGGAGGTTCACCAAACGTTAGAGTTCACAAGTCTTGACAAAACTGTATCATAATAGTTCATCTTGTCATTCCCGCGTAGGCGGGAATCTATATAATTTTGACTATTAGAATAGCATAGATCTGGATTCCCTCTTTCGAGGGAATGACAGTTGAGTGTCAAGAATCGTGAATAGTTACTAAATCCTGCACTCCTGGAGTGAAGGGCGGCTTCATGATATAATAAGGATTAACTTATGCAATTTGATCTTGTAAAAATACTCCCAACCATCGGCTATTTGGGAATTTTTGCAATTGTTTTTGCCGAATCCGGGTTACTAATCGGTTTTTTCCTCCCAGGAGACAGCCTCCTTTTTACAGCCGGTTTTCTAGCCTCACAAGGAGTTTTTGACATCAGACTTTTAGCTTTTCTGTGCTTTATCGGAGCAGTCGCAGGGGATAGCGTCGGCTATGCTTTTGGCCATAAAGTCGGAAGAAGGTTATTCCAGAAAAAAGATTCTTTGCTTTTTCACAAAGATAATCTGATGAAGGCAGAAAAATTTTATGAAAAGCACGGTAAAAAAACTATAGTCTTAGCTCGATTTATGCCGATGATCAGAACCTTTGCACCCATTGTAGCCGGAATCGGCAGCATGGACTACAAAACTTTCTTGTCTTATAACATTTTTGGCGGTTTATTCTGGGGTGTGGGAGTAACAGTCGCCGGTTATTTTCTGGGAAGCCTCATCCCTGACGTCGATAAATATTTGTTGCCGATTATCTTAGCAATTATAATAATTTCCGTTTCTCCCGCAGCCATCCACATCCTCAAAGATCCACACCATCGCAAACAGTTGGTAGCGCTTCTCCTTAAACCCTTCAATTCCAAAAAATAACCCAGGCACACAATTAATTA
>JACQRR010000151.1 GCA_016206365.1 Candidatus Roizmanbacteria bacterium
GCGCCAAGTTATTCTCATCCCAATCTGAGTGTCGTTGGCGACGATTCTCAGTCGATTTATAAATTCAGAGGCGCAGCCATATCTAATATTCTTTCTTTTATGAAAGAATACCCCGAGTCAAAACAAGTCATTTTGACAACAAGCTATCGCTGTTCACAAACGATTTTGGACGCTGCCTACAAGTTGATTAAACATAATAACCCCCATACGCTCGAATCTCAACTCGGCATCAGCAAGAATTTGAAAGCCGGTCAAAACTCCGCTCAGCGGGATCAAAATCCCAATGGAGAAAAAATAGAACTTTTTCATTCTGAGCGAGTCGAAGATGAAGCGGAAAAAATTGTCAATTTTATTCGTCAATATAAATCTGATTTTAAAAAAGATTTTAAGGATTTCGCCATTCTGGTTAGGGCTAATAACCATAGTCAATCATTTATCCGTACCTTGGAAAGAGCCAAGATTCCCTATCAATTTTTAGGACCGGGCATGCTATTTCAAAGACCAGAAGTTAAAGAACTTATTGCCTACCTAAAAGTATTGGCCGACTTTACCGATTCTACCAGCCTTTATCGAGTTTTGTCTATGGATCTGTGGCAAATCGACATTCGGGATCTTATCGCCGTCTTAAATGTTGCCAAAAAAGCCAACCATTCTTTATTTGAACAAATGGAGCAGATCATAGAAAAACCTATAAATATTAGTTCTGATTCAAAGGCAAAACTAAAAAGCCTCGTCGATCTCGTCCATCGTCAGCAAAAATTAATTAAAAAGGAAACCGCCGGCCAGATTCTCTATTATTTTTTGCTGGATAGCGGTCTTTTAAAACAGATTGTCGACTACAAAACCCAGGCTGAAGAAAGAAGGGCTCTAAATATTACTAAGTTTTTTGACCGACTGAAAAGTTATGAAGCAACTCATGAAGATGCGAGTGTCTTTGCCGTTGTTGATTATCTCGATCTGGCAATGAACATGGGTGAAAGTCCGTTAGCGGCCGAAATTGATTGGACTGAAAACGATGCGGTCAACATACTCACCGTTCATTCTGCCAAAGGCTTAGAGTTTCCGATTGTGATTTTAACCAATCTGGTGGAAGGTCGGTTTCCTTCGCGGGAACGAAACGAGCAGATTCCTATTCCGGTCGAACTCATCAGGGAAATTTTGCCGACAGGCGATTATCATTTGCAGGAAGAAAGAAGACTTTTTTATGTCGGAATGACACGAGCTGAAGAAAAGCTAATTTTTTCGGCTTCAAATTACTACGGCGAAGGCAAAAGAGAGAGAAAACTTTCCCCTTTTATCTCCGAATCACTAGGCATTGACAAACAAGCTCAAAAGCAACCTTACTTACAAAACTCCCAAATTCCGCTTTTTGAATGGAAAAAAACTCCTGATCATTGGGTAGAGGAAGCGAAAACACAACCTTTAAGTAAGCTTAAACTTGATTATCTTTCTTATTCTGCTATTGAAGCCTTCAGAATCTGTCCTCTTCACTTTAAGTTACGATATATTTTACGTCTTCCTACTGCTCCAACTGCAGCCCAATCCCTAGGAAACTCCGTCCACTATGCGCTGCGAGATTTTTACACTGTTCAAAGATCAGGAAAAAATGAAAAAAAACTCCTTTTGAGTCTTTTGGATACTAACTGGGTAGGTTATGGATACACCAGTAAAAAACACGAGCAACAAGCAAAAGAATTGGCGAAATTATTTCTGCAAAACTATTTAAAAACTCTGCTTCACCAAACTGCTCGACCTCTTTATCTTGAGCGAGCCTTTAACTTTAGAGTCGATCCGTCACTGAAGATATTAGGTAAAATAGATCGCATTGATGATTTGGGTGACGGAAATATCGAAATCATCGATTACAAAACTGGCACTAATGTTCCTAATCAAAATAGATTAAACACTGATTTGCAAATGACCATCTATGCTCTTGCTGCGGTAAATCCGGGAATTTTGGGAAAAAGAGTCGATCAAGTTAAGATGTCTTTCTACTTTTTTGCCAATGCAAAAAAAATAAGTACTGTTCGTAGCAAAGAACAACTGAATGACGCAATTAATCAACTGTTAAAAGCACGGGAAGAGATTGAAAAATCAGATTTTAAATGTAGCCGAGGAATCATCTGTCGAAACTGTGAGTATAAAATACTCTGCAACGAATAAATAGTGTATAATAATGGCTAAAGCATGGCAAAAATTATTACAACATCAATCTTCGTGAGTCGCCTCTTCGACGCTATTGTTCCGGTTTTGAGTTGGTTTCTGATCACCATGCCACTCTGGCTCTCGCCTTTTCATCCTGCAGTAGTTGCTTATTTTATTATTGCCTTTGATCTATACTTCCTTTACAAAGCGCTCACAACTACTTATTTTGCAGCAATCTCCTACAAGTCTATTATGACACGTATGAAAATTCCTTACTTTAAAAAACTTGCCATCCTAAAAGGGATTAACGACATTAGACACTTTGTCATAATTCCAAATTTTAAAGAACCGTTCTACAAGCTTGAGGCAACAATATATTCTCTCACCAAGTCTGATTATCCGTATGACAATATCTATCTTGTGCTGGCTTTTGAAAATCGTGAGGAAGAAGCGAAAACTAAGGCCTTGGCGCTGAAAAAAAAATTCAGTCAAAATTTTGCAGACTTACTCATATCCTTTCACACCCTTCTTCCATATGAAGCGCCGGGTAAAGCCAGCAATCAAACGTTTGCCGCTAAAGTGGTTGACAGCTATGTAGAAAAAAATAATTGGAAAAGAGAAAACGTTTTAATTACTATTTGTGACGCAGATAGCTCTATATCCAAAAATTATTTTTCTTATCTTACCTGTGAATATTTACGGGATAAAACTCGCCTCTATCATTTTTACTGGGCGCCGGTACTCTTATATAATAATTTTTGGAGGCTTCCTTTTTTCATACGAATACAGGCGACCCTATCTTCGATACTTCGCCTAGCTTTTTTGTCCCAAAAAGACAAGCTTATTCAAATCTCTACCTATTCAACTAATCTCTGGCTTCTGAAGAAAATAAATTTCTGGGATGCTGATATTATCCCCGAGGATTGGCACATTTTCTATCAAGCCTTTTTTACTTTTGGAGAAAAAATCCAAACAATTCCACTTTATACTATCGTCAATGGTGACGCCGTTTACTCTGGAGGGTTTCTTAAAACCTCGGGAAACAGATATGAACAAGAAAAGCGTTGGGCTTGGGGCGTGTCGGATATTGGCTATACCCTGAAAAAATTTTTTTCTACCCCCCATATCAATCCAATCATCAAATTACAAAGAATACTATTTCTTGCCGAAACACATCTTCTCTGGACTACTTCCTTTTTTATCTTAACAGTCTCTGCTTCAATTCCCCCTCTGATCAATCCTCTCTTCAAAAGAACTGTACTTGGATTTCTCTTACCAAAACTCTCTGGGCTTATCCTCACTCTTTCATCCCTTATGTTAATTTTATATGTATATCTTGATTATCAACTTCGTAAAAAACTCAATCAAAAAATAAGATTGACATCGCTCCCTTTTCTTTTCATTCAGTGGTATTTACTCCCTTTAGTATCATTCCTCTTTTCTTCTTTACCCGCGCTCGACGCTCATACTAGATTATTATTTGGCAAGAAGATAAAATATAAGGTGACAGAAAAAGTCTGAAAGACTTTTTCTGTCACCCCGAACTTGTTTCGGGATATTTTTAAAGTTCATGAGATGCTGAAACTAGTTCAGCATGACTAAGAAGAATGTTGAATTTCCTCTTTACGCAAACTCCCCTAGCATTTCTAATCCAAAGTTTCTGGCGCGATGAGGCTTTTACCTATTTTTTAGCCAAGAAAAATATTTTTGAAATAATAAGTTTATCGATAAAAGATTTCAACCCACCTCTTTATTATCTTCTCATCCATTTCTGGCTAAAAATTTTCGGCCCTTCAGAAATAAGCCTTCGCAGTTTTTCTTTTATATTTTTTTGGGCGACGCTTTATGTTTGTTTCCTATTTTTGCAAGAAATTCTCAAATTAAATTTAAAAAAAAGTTTGCTCTACCTTTTGCTA
>JACQRR010000148.1 GCA_016206365.1 Candidatus Roizmanbacteria bacterium
GTCCTTAAGAAATTAATTATATGATCAGAAAACATGCATTTTCTTTTAAAAATGCCATAGCCGGAATAGTGTGGGCATTTAAAACCCAATCTAACTTCAAAATTCATCTAGTAATATCTTTGGTCGCAATCACTGGAGGATTTATTCTTCATATTTCATACAGCGAATTCCTCGTTATTTTAACTCTCATTGGTATAGGTTTAGCAATCGAGGCCCTAAACACTGCGATCGAAGAAGCAATTGACGCCATTCATAAAGACTGGACAGAAGAGATAAAAATTGCCAAAGACGTCTCGGCTGCAGCCATGCTCACTTTTGCCATCACGGCCTTCATCATTGCCTGTATTATATTTATTCCTAGAATACTGGGTTTGTTAAATTTAATCATTAATTTTATACAACTTAATCCAGAACCACCTGGATTCTGAGTTTTGAGTTTTTTTTATTATGTCAGTTTATCTATTTATAGTCTTTATTTCTTTTATCCTTAATTTTATTTTGATCATCCCTTTTATAAATTTTCTATATAAAAAAAAATTTCAACGAGTCGAACAACAAACAAAAGATGCCTTCAACAAACCTACCCCAATTTTTGATAAATTTCATCAGCATAAAAAAGGAACGCCCGTTGGTGGCGGCATTTTACTTCTGACAACAACAGTCTTTATTTTTTTCACATTTCTTTTTTTGTTTTTTCTTTTCAGCAAAAAAATAATTGCAAACTATCCTTCAGCCATCGCAGAAATTAAAATACTACTTTTTACGTTTCTTTCCTTTGGATTTTTAGGAATTTATGATGATCTGAATAAAATTTTTCTTTGGCAGAAAGACCAATTTTTTGGTCTGCGGTTGAGACACAAACTAATCATCGAAGTTTTTTTAGCTCTGATTATTTCTTATTGGCTTTTAATAGATTTAAAAATAGATATTATTCACATTCCTTTTTTAGGAGTATTTGAAATCTCATGGTCATATGTTCTATTTTCAACTTTTGTGATCGTAGCTTTTGCCAATGCTGTAAACATCACTGACGGCCTAGACGGTCTTGCCTCTGGTATACTTCTTTTTGCCTTATCAAGCTTTTGGGTTGTTTCTCGCTCAATTTTAGATGTCCCAACAAGCCTTTTTATTGCAGCCTGGCTTGGAGGGCTAATCGCATTTTTATACTTTAATATCTATCCTGCGAGAATTTTTCTAGGAGATGCAGGAGCTTTATCATTCGGCGCCACCTTCGCAGTAATCGGCCTTATTTTAGGAAAAGCCTTCGCACTTCCCATAATCGGTGGTGTATTCGTCATAGAAATTGTCAGTTCACTCATTCAACTTTTGGGTAAAAAATTTTTGGGAAGAAAGGTCTTTCCAGTCGCTCCTATTCACCTCTGGCTACAACTCAAGGGTTGGGAGGAACCAAAGATAGTCATGCGACTCTGGATCATTGCCATCCTTTTTTCTATCTTTGGCCTTATGGTTGCATTTGGAAAATGACCTGCATAAATCATTAATTTACAGGTCATCCCGAGGAGCTTCACGACGAGGGATCCCCTTACATGTTATCATCCGAAGAGGAAACTTGTCTCCTTAAAACCTCTCTCGGCTTTGATCCTTCTGCGGGACCAACGTAACCTGCAGCATCTAACTGATCAAGAATCCGAGCCGCCCTAGCATAACCTATTCTAAATTTCCTCTGAAGTAGAGAGGCTGAGGCATACTCAAGAGGAGAAATAAGTTCAACCACCAAATTAAAAAGAGGGTCTCTTTCATTGCCATTCACTACCATAGTACCAGCCCTTCCCCCGCCGATAAAAACTTCCTGTTGTGTGACTTCTTGGGTGTAATGAACATCTGGAACCTGAGCTTTTAAGAACTTTACCAATTGGTTCACTTCTTTCTCGGTTATAAATGGACCTTGAATTCTGCGAGGTTTGGCTTGATCTGGCGGAAGAAAAAGCATATCTCCCCTTCCCAAAAGTTTTTCTGCTCCCGGCATATCAATTATTACGCGAGAATCGATCATGGACGAGACATTAAAAGCAATTCTGGTTGGAATGTTGGCCTTCATTAGACCGGTTATGACATCGACGGAAGGCCTCTGCGTTGCTAAAATAAGGTGAATTCCTGTTGCTCGAGCCATCTGAGCAATGCGGGTTATTAGATCTTCCGCCTCCCCAGGGGCAAAAGTCATCAAGTCTGCCAATTCGTCTATGACAAAGAGAATATATGGTTTTCTTTCTACCTCCTCAAAATTGTTATATCCTTCTAAATTTCTAACTCCCAATTTGGAGAATTCTTTATAACGGTTTTCCATCTCTGAAACGGTCCATTTTAGCGCGGAGATGATTTTTCCTGGCTCAACTATCACCTCAGTCAAAAGGTGAGGAATGCCATTATATAAAGTCAACTCAACCCTTTTCGGATCAACCAAAATCATGCGTAAATTTTCTGGTTTAGTTCTAAATTGAAATGTACTGATCCAAGAATTCAAAAGAACTGATTTTCCAGATCCTGTCGCGCCGGCTATAAGTACGTGTGGCATTTTACTGATGGATGTGGCCTGAGGTTGACCAGAAACATCCAAACCCAAAGGGACAAGAAGCGGATCAAGATTGTTAGCAAAAAGAGGCGATGATAATAATTTTTTTAAAGTTACTATTTCAGGTTTTCTGTTTGGTATCTCAATTCCGACCAGAGATCTCCCTGGAATTGGAGCCTCGATTCTAACCTGACCAGTTGGGGCAGCCAACGCAAGAGCCAAATCATTCCCAAGCGCTGTAATGCGCGAAAGTTTGGTGCCCATTGTGATCTCCAAAGCATATTGAGTAACGGCTGGACCATAATTTATCTCGGAAACGCGGGCTCTAATTCCAAAGCTGTCGAGTGTCTTTTCGACTATATCTGCATTTCTTTTTACGTCTCCTCTATCAGCTTCCTTTTGAGAAACATCCATAAGAAGGGTTAAAGGGGGGTATATCCAGGCTGTCTTTGAAGCAGGACTCAAAGGCTTTATGGTTATTTGTTTACTTTCAGCCATAACCGGTAAAACTTTTTTTGGCAGTACGGTTTCTTCTTTGATAAATTCTTGTCTTGGCTGATCATCCTTTTTCTCTCTCTTTATCGATTTATCTGTTAATGATCTAAATGTATAGGCTTTTAAAAAACTAAATCCTGATTTACTTAAATTCAGAATAAATAGAACAAAGACATCGATGGAAGTATCCAAAAGAAGGATGAGTCCGACAAAAAATATTGTTCCAAGAATAGCAATTGCACCAATTAGGGAAAAGTCAAGTTTAAGATTAGCAAAAATGAGTTCTCCACTTTCGCCAGACTGAAAAATTCCCAAAAGTGAGACAAAAATAAGAATCAGTCCTCCACTTAGGTTTAATTTGACAAACTTCAATTTTTTTGTATTAAAGAAGTGACCTGATAATAGAAGTAAGATAAAAGGTAAAAGAATAGCCAACCCCCCAAATTTTTCCGTTAAAAC
>JACQRR010000149.1 GCA_016206365.1 Candidatus Roizmanbacteria bacterium
CTGGCGTTCAGGTAGCCATATTTGGCAGTGAGAATTCTGACGGAAGCGTCACCGCCCAGAATATTCAGCTCAATCCCCAATTTGGTAGAATGAGAATTCCAACGCCAGCGAAATAAATATATAAATTGATTAAATTTATTATGTCAATTAAAAAAATTTTGTTAATTATTGTTGTCTTAATAATTCTCCTTGGTGTTTTTATGTCTATCAACTCCAGAAAGCAAACAAACCAAAAGATCACTCAACCTTTCACCGATAACCCAAATCTACAAGGTGATGAAGGAGGAGCAGAGGAGGATCTTTTCCCGTTGTCGATAGAAGCTTTGAGAAAAGGCGAGTATCCGGGTAGTGAAATCACGATTGAGCAAGCTCTTGGTCTAGGAAGCAATTATAATCGCTATATTGCTTCCTATAAATCCGAAGGGCTAAAGATTTATGCGCTTTTAACTGTACCTACCGGTGAGAGACCACCTGGAGGGTGGCCGGTGATCGTTTTTAATCACGGCTATATACCGCCAGCTCAATATCAGACTACCGAAAGGTATGTGGCATATGTCGATGGGTTTGCACGGAACGGTTATATTGTTTTTAAGCCAGACTATCGAGGCCACGGAAATTCAGAAGGCGAGCCTGCCGGAGCTTACGGTTCAAATGCTTATACGATAGACGTTTTAAACGCAGTCGCGTCAATTAAAAAATTAAGTGAGCCTTCTCAAACTGATAACCGATTACTGATTACCGATTCGAACCGAATCGGGATGTGGGGGCATTCGTTGGGAGGATTTGTGACTTTGCGGAGTATGGTGGTTAATAAAGATATCAAAGCCGGTGTGATTTGGGCAGGAGTGGTTGCCTCATATCCTGACTTAGTTAATCGGTGGAGAAGAGGAAGCCCGCGGCCGACATTTCCCGGAAATAGGGGAAGTTGGAGGCAGAGTCTGACGGAAAAATATGGTTCACCTGAAGAAAATCCAGCATTTTGGAACTCAATTTCTGCCAACTACTATTTGAAAGATATTTCCGGCCCTTTGCAACTTCATCACGGCACAGCCGATTCATCAGTCCCGATCGAATTTTCCCAGACTCTGGAAAAGCAGATGAAAGAAGCTGGAAAAACGGTTGAACTTTATACCTATTCCGGCGACGATCACAATATCTCTGCCAGCTTTAATCTCGCCATGCAGCGCTCAGTCGAATTTTTCGATAGATACTTGAAAGTAAAATAAATATTGACAAAAATAAATATATACATTAATATATACTTATATGGATACATCAATTAATACATCTACGATCACAGATTTACGGCATAAAACCAATAAAGTTCTCCAAAAAGCCGAAGAAAAAGGTTATGTTTATCTTCTTAGGCGTTCCAAAGTGGCAGCGGCAGTAGTGGATGTTAAGTATCTAAACGCCCTTCAGGAGGCTTACGAGGATTATTTGGATACTTTGGAGTTTGATAAAACAATAAAGCTCAAAAGAATTCCTTTGATAAAAGCCAAGAAAAGTAAATGAAAATCTTTCTCACAAGCAAGGCTGATAAACAGCTTAAAAAGCTTCCTCCTAAGATGTATGAAGTTATTCTTGAGAAAATCGAATTATTAGGTACCAATCCATTTCCTACTGGGAGCAAAAAGCTTATTGATAGAGAAGGATGGAGAATAAGAATAGGCGATTACAGGATACTTTATACGGTGGAATATAAAAAAGGAGAACTGACTGTTTTAAGTATTGCCCATAGAAAAGAAGCCTATCGTTTTTAACCTTCATATTGTTGTTATAATTGCATAATGCGTAATATTCTAGACGAAAGCCAAAAAGGAGCTATGGCTTTGGTTCTTCTGGCTTTTGGGTTTGGGATGATTGCGATAACCGCCCGCTACATGAGTTCTTACTTTACATTATTTCAACAACTTTATATATCAGTTGGAATAGGATTTGTTTTGAGTTTATTTTTATTTCCTAAAAGTTTAAATCTAAAAAAAATAAAAACCATACCACGAAAGGATTGGGCAATAATGCTTTTTAGAGTTGTAATCGGATATTTGTTAGGCGCTTCATTGTACCGAGCATCTCTAACTTTAACAAAAATTAGCAATGTCACTTTCATCCAATCTATACCGTTTGCCGCTGTGTTTGGTTTTATCCTTTTTAAGGAAAAATTTACTGTTAAAAAACTTTTACTTTTGTTAATTGCTTATTTAGGCATTCTCCTTATTGCAATTAAAGATTATTCTTCGATTTTTAGTTTTGGTAAAGGCGAACTTTACTCGCTTGTATCTTCAGCATTGTTTTCTTTAAGTTATGTTTCAAGAAAATGGCAGTCGGATTTTATAAACGATAAAGAAATTACTCAAATTTTACTTTTTCTAGGGACGGTTATTCTTTTTATCGCCTCAGTATTGAATGGGGAAGAAA
>JACQRR010000018.1 GCA_016206365.1 Candidatus Roizmanbacteria bacterium
GCTCTCTCCACAATCTGCTCGACCTTTTTGCTATCCTTTTGGGGGACGTATTGGCAGATGTCAGAAACCAAAATCATCTTCGATAAGCCATCGATTGCCTTCTTAACGGCCGAGATTTGTTGCAATACCTCGGTGCAGTCTCTTTGAGTGTCAACCATTCTCTGAATGCCTTTTAACTGCCCTATCAACCTATTTATCCTTTTTTGCGTATCCATTTCTATCTTCTATCCTCCATCCTCCAACTTCTAACTCTTATACATAATACTAGTATAGAGTATATAAAATAAACCAATTTGTCAAGATGTTTTAGAAAAAATCAAATTATAGGCAGCTAAATAAAAAATCCGTTAGGAGCGTGAGAATTCCTCTTTTACCTTCTCGGCCAAATTGATCTTTAGAAGGGACTGATATGGGACATCTTTTTTGTTTGCGAGCATCTTTAAATCATAAAAAAGAGAGTCCGGTATCCTGATCGTTATAGTTCTAGTTGAAGGCTTAAGGTTTGGAAAGATAGGGTTGACGATTGCCTTATCCAAATCAAAGTACTCAGTAGTATCATGAGTGGCCCAAAAATCCCTCTCTTCATCCTCGCTTTTAAATTTTGGTATTGCCTTTAATTTTTTTTTCATATTCCCTCCTCTCTTTTTTATTTGCAGCTCTAACCAATTTTAATATTAATTTAGTTAAATTTCTATTTTGTATCTATTCAGTTTACTTCTCTGTCATTTCGAACGAAGTCCCGCCTGAAGGGACGAAGTGAGAAATCCAGCGATAGCGTAAAATTGTATTAATGAGAAAGAGTTACTTTGTTTATATTATTACAAATTACAACAACACAGTCTTCTATACTGGAATGACAGATGATCTCAAAGAAAGAATTTATCAACATAAGATTGGTATTGTGAGAAACTCATTTTCAAAGAGATATAGACTTTATAAATTAGTTTGGTTTGAAGAATTTAGAGATCCGCAAGAAACAATTATTATTGAAAAGAAGGTAAAAGATATGAGAAGAGAAAAGAAACTAGAATTGATAAGAAAGAAAAATCCAAAACTGAAAGATCTTTTTACGCTGCGCTAGATTTCTCAGTCTCCGCCAGCTGGCGAATCCTTCGAAATGACATAAATGAAATTTCGTCGAAATGGCTATTAATATTAGAAAATAGTGAATAGTTACGTCAATTCCTCTTGACAAGAAGAAGAAGAAGAAGAAGAAGTAAATTAATAATATGTCAGAGGCTGGATCTCCCCCATTAACTTCCCCGCCAAGTGAAACGCAACCACCTCCAGAAACAGATCTTGGTCGAACAACTAAACACCTTCAACTTACAGTTGATCTTTGCAGTACAAGCAGAGACGAAATATCAGGAATACATGCTGGAGATAGAATCGTTGGAACATTAAGAGATCGAGATTTGCCTGAATTTAGAAGAAGAGCAATGGAATTAGAATGGTCAAGATTAAACGAACGTGTTAATCTAGCAACTTGGACAATGCAATTTTTAGCTGATCAAAGACTCTATTCCGCACAAGGAGTAATGGAATTTTTAATTGCTGAACTTGTTAACATTGACTCCTCTGCAGCCAATCCTCAATATGGTCCAATGGCACAGAAAAACAGGCAAGATCTTGCCAAATCTATACGAAGGGTTTTAGAAGAAAGAGTTATTCCCGCTGTTAACTTTCCCAAACCTGCCGAAACTTAATATTAAAATCTAAGCTGTAGCATCCAAACTAGCCAAAAAGTCTTTGTTGTTTTAATTATGGGCTTTAATTTAGATTCAGTCTTTCTATCAGTTGTTTCGGTGTTAAAACACTTATTCCCGTTACTTTTTCTAATTCTTTTACCTTAAAATCTTTGATATTTCCTGTGATGAAATATTTAACTTTGCCAAGAATAGCTGAGGTAAATATGGGCTGATCCTTCTTATCAACGAGAAGTTTAATTTTAGGATTAATCTTTAATGGATCGGCAAGCAACTCCGGTGGATTATTCATCAGAAAATCTTTAAAGGAAGAAATAACTTGGGGAATTTTATCTTGGATATTTTTTAAAGATTCCTCTAGTACCTGTTTAGAAGTAACTAAATAAATTTCTTCTAGTTGATGGGCTTTTATAATTCTTTCACAGTTTTCCGACCCGTAGAAAGCTGAAAAAAACACATTTGCATCAAGAAATACCCTAAGCTTTAGTATATCTCTTCTCATAAAAATTCTGGCGAATCTTGTTTAGATTATCCTGCATCTCCTTTTCCGGAATACCACTTTCTTTCACTAATCTCTGAATTTCTTTTAGAGCGTCGAGTGCAACCTGTTTTTGTGGTTTAAGAGTAATCTCATTGTTCTTAACCTGAGCAGTTAATTTGTCTCCCACCTTAAGTCCTACTTCTTGAAGTAGCCGTTCTGGAAAGGTGGCCTGTCTTTTTGGCCGAATATTGAGAGTGAATGTTTTCATAATTCTTACCTCCTACGTAAGACGTAGGATATCATACAAGTTATTACTTTGTCAAGTTCAAGCAGCAACATTGAGGGTAGCCAAAAACTCCTTGTTGTTTTTGGTTTTTGAAAGCTTTTCAATCATCGCAGTAACAGCCTCCTCAGGCGAAAGAAGTCCTATCATTCTTCGAAGCGTCGCCATCCTTGCTAGCATTTCTTTGTCTACTAAAAGCTCTTCGTGACGAGTGCCAGAGGCGAGGATGTCAATTGCCGGATAGATTCTTCGGTCGGCAAATTTTCGCTCAAGATGAATCTCCATATTTCCTGTACCTTTAAACTCTTCATAAATCAGGTCGTCCATCCGCGATTCGGTTCGCACCAAAGCTGTTCCTATTATTGTTAGGCTGCCTCCCTCCTCGCAGTTTCTGGCTGCTCCTAAAAATTTCTTGGCTGGATATAAAGCTTGCGGATCAAAACCTCCGGAAAGGCTGCGCCCGGTACCAGCTACCGACAAATTATAGGCTCGAGCGAGACGGGTTATCGAGTCAAGAAGAATGACTACTTGTCTGCCCATCTCAACCAATCTTCTTACTCGATCAAGGGCAAGATTGGCGACTTTGACTTGTTGACGCGGCGACTCATCAAAATTGGAAGCGGCTACTTCGCCTTTAATAAACCTTTTAATCTCGGTCACTTCCTCCGGCCTCTCCCCTATCAATATCGCCATCAAAAATACTTCCGGATAATTTTTACCAATTGCTTCGGCTATTTCTTTTAAAAAGGTCGTTTTTCCGGCTTTTGGTTGAGAGACGATGAGAGCTCTTTGCCCAAAGCCGATCGGAGCCAAAAGGTCAATAATGCGGGTTGAAAGAACGTCTTTATCTGTCTCGAGTTTGATCTGTTTATTCGGATGGAGCGAAGTCAACTGGTCAAATTGTTTTCTTAACCTACTTTGTTCTTCAGTAAGCGCAACACTGTTGATTTTTTTGATAAGAAGAAGAGAGTGGAATCTCTCGCCTTCTTTGGGTGGCCTAGCCAAACCTTCGACTTCATCGCCTCGCCTAAGCCAAAATCTTCGGATCTGAGAGGTAGAAACATAGATATCTTTATCTGGATCTAGAATGTAGTCTTGTCTCAAAAATCCATAACCGCCGAAGGTGATATCTAAAATTCCTTTAGCTGGATAACTCATTTTTAAATCTTCTTTTAGTCTTTCTTCAACCGGCCTGTCCTCCGTAGCTTTAGCGAAGGAGGATTTATTGTCCTCTTTTTTCACCAGCGGTTTATCTTTACCCGCCGTAGTTTCAACGGAGGAAGACTCAGCTGGGACAATTGGTTTTTCCTCGTATTTTTCAAGAATTGAAGAAACGTCAATTGAATCCTCAGATTTTTTCTTTGTATCCATATTTAAAAATTAAGCTCAACCTAAGAATCATAAATCATATTTTAGAGGTATGTCATGAAAGTAAATATCATTTAAAAAACCCGAAGCCGTATTATACAGTGATCCTCCACGATAAGGTTTTTATACTTTTTCCCTCTGAAGCAATGGGGAGATCTGCTTTCCTAAAAAATTTAGGAAGGACCTGATCTCATTTCCAGCTCTTTCTAAATTTCTCCGGAAAGGGCTGGATTACCCTTAAGTTTTGATAGCGTAGAGAAAAAGTTGTTCCTCGCTTCGAGGATTTTTTCTCCCTATCAGGAGGATCACTTTCAAGTATACTAAACCCCTTTAGCTTTTGTCAAGGGGAGGTTCAATTAGCCGTTACTTTTATAGTGTGCGAGCCAACATTTCCCTTTGCATCATAAGCCTTGGCTTGGATTGTGTAAGAGACTCCCTTTTTAGCCGGCACGTTCCAAGAACAGGTGTAAGATGACGTAGTGTCAGTACATTTAATTGCGCCATTTATATAAAACTCTACTCTGCTTACTCCCGATGGATCTGAGGCTGCTGCCATAATAATAACCTTAGTTCCACGCTTTACAGTAGTACCATCAACCGGGTTTGTGATCGAGACATTCGGCCCCTGAAGATCAGGCGTTGGAGTCGGAGTAAAACTGGGAATAGGCGCATTAGTTGGAGTAGGAGTGTTTGAAGGGAAAGGTGTGGGAGTCGGTGTACCCGTTGATATCAAAGTTGGAGTAGGTGCCAGATAATCTAACTCTAAATCATAAATATAAAACTCGTATGTTTTTCCATTCGTGTCGACCGCTGATAATTTTAATGTGTAGAATCCATTCGGATAATCCAATGTATTGAGCGAGCCCAAAATCCCGTTTATAACTTGATTAGTAGAACTCGCGATTAAATTCCAACTGGTTGGATTTCTTCCCTGTCCAATAGATAGTGAGTAATTGACAAAATTATTTCCCCGAATACTTCCTAAAATATCAAGAGTTTGCGATGTAACTACATATCGATTTTGGGGGCTCGAGATAAATGGCGAAAGAGGCTTTGCGAGATTCATGCTTCTTTCGGCATTAATTCTTCCAAAACCAAATATACTGTCTTTACCGCTGACCCCCAGATCTTCAGATCCATTTCGGAGTACCTGCCTTACTTCTTCAACCGTAAGCGTTGAGTCTTTGGCTAAAAGCAATGCCGCTAAACCAGCCGCATGCGGAGTAGCCATCGATGTACCAGATAACCTACAATAATTAACTCCGACTGTTGTTGAAGTACAGATTGAAGAAAGCGATGATTTTGTTGAAAGAATATCGATGCCAGGAGCAACCACGTCAAGTTTTGCTCCATAATTAGAAAATGAGGCTTTAATATCATTTGTGTCAGTTGCACCTACAGTAATAGCTCGTTCAACCGAGGCCGGGCTAAAATCCAAGGCGTCAGCATTATTATTCCCAGCTGCTGCAAGAATAATCATACCCCTATCGTGTTCATACTTCACTGCGTCATCAAGTATAACGCTTTGACAATTACAACCCCAGCTGTTTGAAGAGACTCGAGCACCCATATCGGCGGCATAAATGAGACCTTGTGCTCCACCGGCTAAGGTGCCAAACCCCCCGCTATCGAGGAATTTCACCGCCATGATTTTGCTTACCCAGTTTACTCCTACCACTCCCAAAGCGTTGTTACCCACAGCTGCAATTGTTCCGGCAGTATGAGTCCCGTGTCCATTATCATCGATCGGATCGTTGTCGTTGTTATAAAAATCCCAGCCAAAATAATCATCCATGTAGCCGTTTCCATCATCGTCGACGCCGTTGCCTTGAATTTCAGCAGAGTTAACCCACATATTATTATTGAGATCTTCATGACTCCTATCAATGCCTGTATCAACATCTGCAACCACAATTGAGGTTGACCCTGTTGTCGACTTCCAGGCTCTCTCTGCATTTATTTTTTTTATTCCCCACATGTCAGCATAGCTTTGCCCCCACGACCCTGTTGATTGATAGTACGGATCATTTGGTATTAGAGCATCTGGGTCTGGGGTCGGGCTGGGTAAGGCGGCAGAGGTTGTTGCGGTAGCCGTATTGGAATTGGGACTTAGGTTGCCTGCCCTGTCTTGAGCATTGACATAATAGGAGTAAGTCGTCCCCGGTGTAAGACTTTTATCTTGATAGTTTAAGATATTACCAATTATTATTCTCTGTCCATCTCTGTAAACATTGTAACCCACGATGATGTCATTATCGGTTGACGCACCCCAACTCAGATCAATTTCAGTTGGGCCTGCTGCAACTGCAGTAAGGTTAGTTGGAGCAGTCGGAGGTTGAGTATCAGAGGTAGGCGTGGCTGAAGGGCTTGCTTGGAAGGCGGTAACAACAAAGTTTGGCTCAACTGTTAGTATAGTTTTATCATTTTTTAGATCAGACATAATTCTCTGAAGTCGCTCGGCCTTGGGATGATCGGAGGTAAATTTTATTTTTTTTCGATCAAATGATCCAGGAATTTTCTCTGCTTTATTACCCTGAAGCGACACGAGATACCAGGAAAATATGTCTGCATTTTTGTTCGATTTTGGACCCTCTTTCGAAACTCTTTCAAATTTATCGACTCCGTGTTGTTGAAAAATAGCGTCCAAAGACTTCAAACCTGTATCATAAGCATTATCTTTTATCCTCGACTTGACTTCTTTCTTTACTTTCAACAGCAGTTCATTTGCTAAAAATTCAGAATTATTAGCTTCCTTTTGAGTAATTTTTATTTCTTGAGCGCTGGCAGTAATTTGACTAATCTTATGATTTACATATAGCTTGATAAGGGAATATTCACCCAAAAAGATACTTATTGATAGAAGAAAAACAATAACAAGTTTAGATTTAAGAATAATTATATTCAATTTAAAATAATCATAACAGGGTCAATTTATTTTTGTCAAGTATCTCCGCAGACCCCGATCTAAATCCATTCAATCTTTACCATCTTCTCAAATTTTTTGAATTCTTTATCTCCGGTTACAATCGGTGCCTTATATTTCAATTATAAAGAATTTCGTTAACTTTTTGATAGCCGTTTTCCTCATTTAAATAAGCTATGATTGCTTGAGAATCAAGAACGTACCTTTTTTTTGAAGAATCGACCGAATTTTCTCTTCTCATAATAGGGCCTCTTCCTTTCTCCATTGATCTTTAAATTGTTGAGCTGTCTGTTTAGTTTTTCCTTTTAAAATACCAGATAACTCTTTAATGGGATCTCCCATTGGCTTGAGAACTATTTCTTTTTTTTCCGGCACAATTCTTACCAACACTTTTACTGATGGCTCAATATTAAGAATTTTTCTAAACTCTGCCGGAATCACAACCTGCCCTTTTGTCGAAACCGTCTGTATTTTTTGTTGTATCATAGAGATTTAATAGTCATTCTGGCTTGTCCAGAATCTAGTAAAACAAATTACAATGTATTACTTTTTATTTCGTCTTACTTTCATTTTAGTAAAACAATCTAGGTTTGTCAATCTCGAGTCAAAATGAATTGTTAGAAAGGTCTAAGTCTATTATCATGGACTATGTTAGAAATTTTTGTATAAAGAGATAGAGATTTAATAAAGAATTTAATAAAATTATCTAATGATTGGTTTACAAATGGAATCAAGGCCCAAACCACCAGAAGGAGAATGTTCAGTAGGCGATCTGATAAAAAGTTCTGTACCCAAAGGATACCGTCAGTTAACATATGTTATTCATCCCTCAACAGTTGAAGGGGATAAAGAAAGAGTTGTTCAAAAACAAATACAAATATTAGTAGATGCCCAATCAACTGATAGCAGAGTTATTGTTATTGCTCCACCACAAGAATGCGTATATCTTAAACCAGGAACAAGGGTAACTGATATTAGATCTGACGTATCATATCATAATTGGGCATTACAGCAAGATTATCCAGACCATGTGCAAAATGTTACTCTGATGGGAGGAAATCTAGAACGCTGCCTTGGAGCGGTTTTCCAAAATATGAGAGGTGACATATCTTTATTAGTTGAAAGTGATATTTTAAAAAGATCAGAACTTGACGTAACCCTTCCACTTAATGCAATTTATACATTGTCTGGACTGCCGGCAGACCTTGTACTAAATCGTCTACTGCGTGAAGCAAAACCAATTGAAGCTATTGTAGCTTTATTTACAACTTCTGTGCCCTATCAAGGTTATTATGGCGAATTTGAAGTAATTTCTACATACGGCGTGGGAAGATATGAGATTGTTCTTGACGGAAAACCAATCGGTATACTCACACCAAAAAAAGAAGATCCAGCCGAAATAAAACCTGTAGGAAAGACTAGTCAAGCAGAAATAACTTGGACACCAATAGTTTTACCTGCTAGACCCGATATTACCTATAAGTTAAATTTGACTACGAGCGGTCAAAAAGTTTCACCTTCAAAAACTATAGTAGAAAATTTAGCAAGAAAGTTACGACATGCTCGAGAAGTAGTATTTCCTAAATATGAAGTTGCGGCTTAGAAATTCAAAATTCCGCATTAATTGAGGCCCAAGTGAGAGCCTACGGGAGGAAAAACTGCGGTGGTATTCTAACGCCAGATTTTGGTGATTATCTTAGATACAAGGTTTACCGTCCGGGATTTAGCAAGCCCTGGAGGCAACTTTTGCGTGAAGCAACCGGCGAGAACCTCAAACCAGTTTATTTTCAACAAGAAATGCAGGAATTATCTACTAGGTTGTAGGTATGTTAAAATTTCAGAGTGGGAAAATATCTCGCCGTCTTTACCGTAACGATTAAGGAATACTTTGTCTATAGACTCAACTTCATTCTCTGGCGGTTTAGGGTTGTTCTGAATATTTTACTACCGCTTTTTTTATGGTCAGCGGTTCTCGATAGAAATCCTGTAATCGGAAGTTACAACAGAACTCAATTCGTCTCCTACCTTCTCTACGGCAATCTCGTTGGCACTTTTGTTTTTGGCACCAGAACCTTTGACATTTCCTCGGATATCAACGATGGACGTATTATTAATATATTACTTAAACCGATTTCGTTTTTTAAGTATTACTTTGCCAAAGAAATCGCCGACAAAGCAATCAATCTTTTTTTTGCAATCTTTGAAATTTTGTTTTTAATTTGGTTATTTAAATTTAACATTGTTTATCCTAACAACCTGTTTTTGTTTGCCCTGGTTTTTGTAAACAGCGTTTTGATATCATATTTCATAAATTTGAGTTTGTCTTTTATTGGTTTTTGGACGACCGAAGTCTGGCCGATCAGATTTATTTTTACTATCCTTCTTTTTTTTGTTTCCGGTAACTATTTTCCGCTGGATATATTACCCAAACCAATTTATCATCTTATTCTCGCTACACCATTCCCCTACCTTTTTTATCTTCCGGCCAAAATTCTTATCAGCAATCCTTCGACGGAGTTTAC
>JACQRR010000030.1 GCA_016206365.1 Candidatus Roizmanbacteria bacterium
CGTTCATCTTTTAAATCAAGTCCAATTAAATGATATTTATAAGGAGCTACACTTTCTGGCCAAATTATACCGCGGTCATCACTGCTAATCTCGACGGTAGCGCCAAGTACTCTTGTTGTACCAATACCATAACATCCCATTGTTGGGAAATGCGCATTCCCATATTTATCTGCAAACTGCAGATTAAATTGTTCGCAAAATCTTGTTCCTAAATCAAAGATATTTCCAATTTCTACTGCTCGGGCAGCTTTAAGAGATTTATTGTTGCACTTAGGACAAAGATTATTGCTAGTTAATCTAGCTATTCTAGCAACTTCTTCATTCTGGGCAAAATCACATGTGTCACAATAGATCAGATCAACTTCTCCTGCTGGTGTTATAACATTGAATTCATGTGAATGTTTCTTTGTAAAACTGCCTCCAGATGCTTCTGTAATTTTGACATCGTTAAACCCACAGCGTTTGAAGATCATTAAATACGCTGCGATAACGATTTTGTAAAATTTTTCTAGATCCTCTTTTGAAGTATGGAATGAATAAAGATCCTTCATACCAAATTCCCTGCCTCTTAAAATGCCTGACTTCGGCCTTGGTTCATCGCGAAATTTAGGGGTGATATGATAAAGATATAAAGGTAAATCTCGATAGCTTTTGATAAATTTTTTGGCTAAAGGCGTGACTGTTTCTTCGTGTGTCGGAGCTATAGCATAATCTTCTCCATAATGACTATGAGTTTTAAACAATACATCAACGCTGTTCCAGCGACCTGTTTTTTCCCAGAGAGATTTTGGATGAAGAGATGGCATGAGTATTTCTTGTGCTCCAATGGCGTTCATTTCCTCTCGAACAATATTTTCTATTTTTGAGAGAGTTTTTTTACCAAGAGGGAGTAAATCAAATATGCCGCTTGCTATTTGATCGATAAAGCCTGCTTTTGTTAAAAGCTCATGATTTTTTGATTCAAATTGCTTTGAGACATCTCTTATAGGTTTCCCAAACAGTTTTGAGTAAAGCACATTTCAAATTATACCAGCATCTTTGACGAATTGAAGATGAGTTAAAAACATGGAGTGGAGCGGTTTGGGGAGTTTATTTGGTTTGAACCAACCAATTTTTTCCATTTTGGCTGGAACGCCGATTTTTACGTCATCTGGATTAACTTCTGCAGTAAATAAAATTGCTATCCAGTGAGTTTTTTTACTTTCATGATTTCTAACTACATTATTTATCCCGACAAAATTTAATTTGGATATCTTACAATCATATTCTTCTTTTACTTCTCGTCTAACCGTTTGTTCAAAAGTCTCGCCAAATTTCATCGCTCCTCCACCGCAATCCCACCTGCCTTTTTCGTCCCGACACATTTGGCTTCGCTTATGAAGAAGCAAATTTCCTTTTCCATCGTGACAATAAAAAACGCACGTAACACCAATATAGTCAATTCCTTGTTTCATATATCAGTAAAAACAGCTTCATTTTACAAGAAATTTAGAAATTTTGTAGCATATAAGCCATTGATTATGCATTTAAATTTTTAAAGAATTAATATATATGATTAATCGATTTATCGATTAATCGAGTTTGATTATTATGGTACACATCTCAAGAGCAAAAGTTCCTGAAAAAGTATTAATGAGAGTTTATCAGCTTTTTTTTGAAGTTTTCTCAAGGTCTAGATCTCATGATTCTTTTTTAGAACTTTTAGATGATATATTAACTCCAACAGAGAAAATAATGTTAGCAAAAAGAATAGGTATGCTTTATCTCTTAATTAAAGAGGTTGATCAATCGGTCATTTCTGATATTTTAAAGGTTTCAACCAGTACAGTTTCTATCTATTCTGTTCTGTTTTATAAAAGAGATACAAAGGTAGTTAAGATTATAAAAGATATGCTGGTAAAAGAAAAAGTATTGGACTTTATGGAGGATATATTTGCTGGACTTTGGATTCAGCCAGGATTGAAGAAAGGACATTATAAGCTCAAATGGGAATATGAGCAAGGTAAACGAGAAAGAAAATATCTTAGATAAAAATATGATTTATCGATAAATCATATTTTATTTCAATTTTTTTATAACTTTTTTAAAAACCTCATTAGGCGACAATTTAGTTGTATTAATAATTAGGTTATAGGTTTTTGGATCGAAGATATCATTACGCTTATAAATTACTTTGAGTTTCTTTAACCAATTATTCTCTCTTTCTCTCAATCGTTTTTCTGCCTGGATAAATGGAATTTTTTCTCGCTGGGAAAAGCGTCTGATGCGTTCTTTATCTTCACAGACAAGAAGTATTTTTAGGATACGAGGAAATTTATCGGCCATTATGCCTGTCATCCAACCTTCAACAATAATATATTTATCTTGTTTTAATAAATCTCTTACTCTGCAATCAACTTCTTTTGTAATGTTTTCCTTCTGTTCATCGGCTTTTTCTAATGAGAGGTTATGTTGACGAGCATAATCTCGAAAAAATTGCCCGGTTGAAAAAGTCGGCCAGTTTAGTTTTTTTTGCAGACGCCAAAAAAGGGTAGTTTTTCCCGTACAAATTTTCCCCGAGACGGTAATTTTTATAAATCTCATCTTGTTTCACTGTTTAGAGCTCCTTTGAAACCAAGCTTATCGAGTACTTTGCCAACCGTTTCCAGAGGGCCTGAAGAATATGTATCGATTATAAGATTGTAATATTTTTTATCCCAGAAGTTATAATCTCCATACAATTTTTTCCATTTTGTTTCGTTTTCTGATTCTCTTTGTTTGATCCATTTTTTTGCTTCCTCGATCGAGATATTTTCTCTGTTTACTACTCTATCGACTCGAACAGCATCGTTTGAGCAGATTAAAAGCACTTTTAAAATATTTTTCATGCCGTGGGCCACAAAACCTGCAAGCCAAGCTTCGTAGATTAGATTTTTTTTGGATTCAAGTAATTTTTTTGTCATTGCCTCTATTTCTCTTTCATGCTGATCCGGGCGAGCTAGGGCGCCTTGTTTGTTTTCGTGAATTCCATGCTTACGGTCAAACTGTCGCTGGATTTCTCCTGCATTGATATGTTTCCAACCCAATATTTCTTGCAGATGTTTTGCCAGAGTTGTTGTTCCAACTGCAAATTTACCGGAAATGGTGATGTTGTCGTATTTTAATTTCATTTTACGCTTCGCCACGTCTAACGTGGCTTCGCTAGATTCCTCGCTACGCTCGGAATGACAAGGGGCTAGCGGTAAATTTTGATTATATCATTCACCGTAACTAAAGCTGCAAGCGATAAAAGGATGGCAAAACCGACGAGGTTAAGCTTTCTTTCTAAACTCTGATTTACTCTTTTTTTAGTTATCCACTCGTAGATTACAAAGACAAATCTTCCACCATCTAGAGCAGGAAAAGGAAGAATATTGATGACGGCAAGATTGAGAGATAATAGTGCAACAAGCTCGAGGAGGGCATTTCTTCCAAATTTGAGCGCCTGACCTGTGTAACGAGCTATACCAATTGGTCCAGCTACGTCAACGCCAGGTTTTTGTAAAGTAATGAGCTGAAGAAGTGTTTTGGTTAATTCACTTATAATCTTATAAGTGATATGAGAAGCCTCAACAAGGCCATAAAAAGGCGCTTGATACCAGGGATATTTTTTTTCTTTAAAAGGTGATGTTATGACGACGCCCAGAGAACCTTGTCCTTTTGGAGGATGTTTTCTTGGAGTAATTTCTACTGTAAGCTTTTTTCCGTCTCTCTCAATAAATAAAGTGATCTTTTGTCCCAAAAATTTTTGCGTGAGAAAAATTAGGTCGTTTGTAGAAGAAATCGTGTAGCTTTTAGCATTACTTTTAAGCTTAACTACATAATCCTTGTCTCGCAGGCCTGCTTCTTTGGCTGGGGAGTTGGGTTGAATTTTTTCGATAAGAACTTTATTTACTGGTGTTGGCACGCCCTGAGTAAATAGAAATGATATGACAAGCCAACCTAGGAGAAAATTGCCTAGAACACCTGATATAATGATAGAGGTTTTTTGCCAAGGCTTTTTGAAGGCAAAAGCACGCGATCGGTCATCAGTTTTCGGTGGTCGGTTATCAGCTAATTCATGATATTCTTCACCGTAGAGTTTGACAAATCCGCCAATCGGAAATAAATTAAAGCTGTAAATGGTTTCCCCAATTTTTCTACTGAGTAGGCGTGGAGGAAAGCCGAAGCCGAATTCTTCGACCAGAACGCCGTTTTTTTTGGCGGCGATAAAATGGCCGAGTTCATGGACGAGAACCAAGATTCCAAGAATAATTATAAAAACGATTATTGACATCAATTTTTTAGTTTGAAATTTTAAAGGATTTTAAAGGATTTTTAGGGGAATTTATAGGAATTTATATTTGCATTATTTCTCTTTCCTTACTCTCTCTTATTTTTTGCAAATGTTCCATCATTTTTTGAGTTTCTGAATCGATATCTTTTTCAATTCTATATTTCTCGTCTTCGCTGATTTCCTTCGACTCAAAGAGTTGCTTAATCTTTTTTCGAGCATCGTCTCGATAATTTCTTATGACATTTTTTTTCTCCTCTGTTTTTTGATTTATCAATCTAACTAGTTTTTCTCTTTGTTCTTGTGAGAGTGGAGGAATCTTTGCAAGTAGTCGATGTCCTTGAATCGAAGGCGTGATACCAAGCGAGGACTTTAAGATAGTTTTTTCAATATCAGAGAGAGTAGCTGGATCAAAAGGAGTTACTGACAAAGCGGTTGGCCCCTCTGTCATAATTGTTGCAAGCTCCAGGAGTTTTAATTTCGACTGTCCTCCATAGGTTTCGATAATTAGATTTTCCAGGAGGGCTGGATTAGACTTGCCGGTACGGATGGATTTAAAATCTTCTTTTAAATATATGAAAGTTTTCTCTGCAGATTGTTTAAATTGTTCTAAAATCGCGTCCATATGGTTATTCTCCAAGTTCCCATCTTAAAAATCTTCCAATTTTAATATTTTCTCCAAACTTTAAAATTGCTTCTTGCAGGAGATCGGATATTTTTTTTGAAGAATCACGGATATATTCTTGATTCATAAGATCTTGAACTTTTTCTGTTGGGATTGATGCAATTTGCATACTTAATTCTTTGCCTAATTTTTGAAATTCGTCGTTGTTTGATACAAAATCTGTCTCAGATAAGATTTCGATAATTGATGCAATTTTTTTGTTATGATGTACGTAACTAAAAATAGCGCCTTGTGATGTAGATCGTTGCATTTTATCCTTGACATTTTCAACGCCCCAAGCTCTTAATAGTGCTTTAGCTTTTATTAAATCGTTGTTGCTTTGTTCTAAGGCTTTTTTACAAAGAGCAATAGAAATACAGGTTTGCTGGCGAAGTTGTTTGAGTGTTTTGATATTTACCATGTTAAATCATGCAATTTCAGGCAAATAATCTAGTGATCTGCGAATCTGGTTAATCCTTTTTGGCTTTTATATAAGCTTCAACTATCTGATTTACTATATATTCAATAGATGATAAAGAGTCATCATTTGCGGGAATTGGATAATCGACTAGGTCTGGATCAACATTGGTGTCGATGATGGCGACAACGGGAATATTTTTTTTATGCGCCTCGTTGACAGAATTTTTATCTTTTTTGACGTCGACGATAAAGATGGCGTCTGGGTATTTATCAAGCTTTAGAAGTCCGCCATAGGCTTTTTCTAATTTGATTAGCTCCTTTTCCAGTTTAAATCGATCGTGTTTGACAAATTTGTTCCAAGCGCCTTCTTCCCTATCTTTTTTCATTTGAGTAAGCTTTTTTATATTTTTGGTGATTGTTTCAAAATTGGTGAGAAGACCAGCTGGCCATTTGGAAGTCACATACGGTATAGAATATTTTTGACAAAGGGCTTGAATTTGAGAAGCAGCAATTTTTTTTGTCGCAACCATTAGCAAGACTTTATTTTGTTTTCCAAGCTGTTGGACAAACTGCAATGTTTTATTAAGAAGATCAAGCGTTTTTGTAAGATCAATAATCGACACTCCATTTTCAATCGTATAGATGTACTTTTTGGCTTTTGGGTGAACTCGACTTGTTTTGTGGCCGAGATGGGCTTTAGCATCAAACAATTCTTTAATTCGTCTGTCTGTATCTAGCATTTGTTCATTGTATCAGCAGAAGAAGTTAATTTCAACCACTAGAGAGACAGATTTTTGAGGAATTTGCGGAAATCTCCATTAATATCTGGATGCTCGAGGGCTCTCTCGACAACTGTCTTCATGTATTCAAATTTATTACCGGTGTCATAATATTTGCCATTTTTAATTTCAATAGCATAGACTGGATGCTGTCTTGCAAGAAGATCGATAGCTTCTGGAAGATAATACTCTCCTCCTTTTCCTGGTTTTTGTCTATCTAGTATTGGAAATATATCTGGCGTTAATAAATACCCCGATACTATAGCTAAGTTTGATGGTGCTTTGTCGGGGCCAGGTTTCTCGATAAGTTCTTGGACTTTCCAAACACCGTCATTCATTTGAGTTCCTTTTACATAAGCGTACCTTTCTGTATCTTTTTTATTTTCCGTCTTAATGCCGCATAAAATCGTCGCTCCAAATTTGTAAAATGCATCGATCATTTGCTTGGCTCTGGGTGGATCAGCCCAAACAAAATCATCACCCCAGAGCACTAAGAAGGATTCATCGTTTAATAGATGCTTGGATGATTTGATTGGAGTTGCATTTCCATAAGGTCCTTTTTGACGAATATAAATAAAGTTGGCAAGCTCTGATATAGCTCTTACCTCTTCTAACATTTTATATTTTTTGCCTTGTTCGAGGTTTTTTACTAGTTCAGCATTTGGAGTGTCGAAATGATCTTCGATTGCGCGTTTGCTGTAGCCTGTAACGATAATTACGTCTTCTATACCTGAATTGACTGCTTCCTCGACTACGTATTGGATAACCGGTTTATCGACAACAGGAAGCATCTCTTTAGGCATTGCCTTGGTTTGGGGAAGGAAGCGGGTGCCAAAGCCTGCTGCGGGGATTACAACTTTGCTGATTTTCCTCATAAGTTTAATACATCTACTCGAATTTTATACTTAATTTTTGGCTAAGTTTGATATTAGGTTCTACCGTTGCCTCGAGTTCGGCAATACCTGGAGTAGTTGAGGTGATATTAAAAGTAGCTTTGCCGTTATTATCGGTTGTTGCCGTTGTTTGTCTTAATTGTCCTAAGTTATTGGAAAGAGTCACTACTTTATTTTCAAGTGGCTTGTCAGACTCGCTAATGACAAAAACACTGATAACCGACTCTGAAATTCCGTCCGCTTTAACAGATGGAAAAGGCCAAGCTAGAATTTTAGAGCGTACAACCGAAGGAGTAAGATCCTCTTTTGCCCGAGTAAGTTCGGTAATCGGTTTATTAAAAATTGTGACAGCGGCAAAAAAGGCAAAAGAGATAAAAAAGAGCATTATGAGGGCGAGAAGCTTCTTATCCATGGTATATTTTGAATTATAGAACAACTTGCTGTCATTTGTCAAATGACGCACATCATCCTTCATTTGTGCGTCATCCTGAGCGTTAGCGAAGGATCCCAATAAAATCTAGATTCCCGCTTTTGCGGGAATGACATCTAGAGAAATCTTCTCTCTTTCAAAATGCCTATCACTTTTTCATGAATAATTTGTCGAGGAAGAATTTTGCCATCTATGACGCAGTCGATTTTTACCCAGTGTTTATACCTATGAGAAAGATAAAGATACATCTGCTCGGTCATCTCTCTGTAGTCTTGATCACTTTCCTGAATGTCTAGCAGTTTACCCTTAAGATACTGTCTTGACTGTTTGGCTTTTGTGAGCTTCAGAGCAATATACCATGGAACATAAAGGTATAATACCAAATCCTCTTTCGGCATTTTATGAACTTTGTATTCTAAGTCGAAAAGCCAGTTGAGAAATTCTTCTCTCGGCTTCATTTTTTTAAATTTAGCGCTTTGGTGGGCCATATTTGATGTAACATAGCGATTTGAAACAATGATTCCACCGGTTTTAAGAAAGTGCTCCATTTCGTTCTTCACGCTGACACGATCTAAGGCAAATGCGAGTGAGATTAGATAAGGGGAAACTTGGTGGATCGATCCAAATTCCCCACGCAAAAATTTTGCCACAGTTTCCCCGTGGAAAGAGTGCTGATATTGAGGAAAATCTAAATATTTTGTCCGAAAATTATTTTTTTTCAGGAAGTCTAAAAGCAATTTTGCCTGAGTTGTTTTTCCAGAGCCGTCGCCACCCTCAATTATTACCAATTTACCACTTTTGCTTTTGAGATTAGTCACGTGCTTAAAAAAGTCAATCAAGCTAAATTCTAGCTTATCAAAATTATAATACTCAAGAAATAGACTTTCTGATGGATTGCCTGCTATGATCGGAGATATTTTATCTTCATATCCTTCCAAAACCAAAGCCAAAACAGGTTTATGATTGTTGAGGGCTTGAGTGATCTCTGACCCGACTCCAAGCGACGGCCTTGAAACTTCGGCGACAAGGCAATCAGACAGGTCAATCAGCCTCGTTTCCCGTTCAAAAATCTGTTTTTGTCTTAATTTTTTATCTTTAAGTAGGAGCTGATTATTCACTATTTGTTCGCCAGATAGGATATCGGCATTTTGACTTTTTATGAGAGAAATTATTCTAGCATAGTTATTTTTTAGGATTCCGTCATAGGAGGTGGCAGCTGTGAAATAAACCTTTAGATCATTCATATATCATGTAACATTACGAGTTTCGCACTTCCTGTCATCCTGAGGAGTCCCGATTTTCATCGGGATAAATTCCACGACGAAGGATCTCTGAACTTGTTTCAGGACGTCTGACGTCCTTTCAGAACTCGCATTCGCCAGGTACAGTCCTGTACCTGGCATTCGCCGAGTCAAA